>WRHG01000022.1 GCA_009783365.1 Clostridia bacterium
CGGGCGGGGCTTGCCTCGGCTGCTGTCGGGCGCTGATCTCCGCCAGGTCACGCTGAATGGTCTTTAGGGCGTTTTCGATCGCGGCCGCCAAGCTCTCCGCTTTTTGCCCCAGGCTGCTCAGCTTGGCTTCCGCGGCTTCAATGGCCTGGTCCGCTTTGCGGGCGGCCTGGTTTAGCAGCCGCTCCACGTCTCCGGCTTCTTGAGAGGGATTCGCGGCTTCGCCGGACCCCCCAGGGCGAGTATTGTGCGAGCGGGACTCGTCCGCCCCTTGCGGGGGCTCCCCATCCCGGGAAGGCTGCCCGGCGGCCTGAATCCTCTGCGCCACTTCGCCGACAGTGGGCACCATGCCTCCCACCCGGCCATAAAAATCAACCGGCCGCGCGCCGTCGACGGCCAGGCGCACGTCATCCACCATTTGGCCAAGGCTCATTTCCAGGCAGAGGTAGCGCTTGGCTGTAGAAAGGGTGCGGCGCAGGGCTTCCGCCGGAAAAGGCCATAGGGTGATGGGCCTGAACAGGCCTACCTTCAAGCCCTGCTCCCGGCACCGGCGCATGGCGCTGCGGGCGATGCGGCCTGTGGCGCCGTAGGCCACCAGCACGATTTCCGCATCGTCAAGGTTTTCTTCCTGCCAAAGGCATTCGTTCGCTTCCATGGCGTCAAATTTTTCTTTCAGTTTCCAATTATGGGCTTCCAGCCGGGCGGGGTCGATGTAGAGGCTGTTGATCACGGCGCGGGGGGTATCCGGCCCGGGCACATGGCCCGTTGCGGCCCATGTCTTTGGGGGCAGGTCGGCGGCGGGCTTGTAATGCTGAGCCGCGTCCAGGTCCACAGGTTCCATCATTTGGCCGATGATGCCGTCTCCCAGCACAAGCACCGGGTTGCGGTAGCGGTCCGCGATGTCGAAGGCCAGCTGGGTTAGGGTTACCGCCTCCTGGACCGAACAGGGCGCCAGCACCGGCGTCCGGTAATCCCCGTGACCGCCGCCGCGGGTTGCCTGGTAGTAATCGCTTTGGGCGGGCTGGATACCGCCCAGGCCCGGGCCGCCCCGGGCGATGTTGACGATGACGCAGGGGAGCTCCGAGCCCACCAGATAGCTGATGCCCTCCTGCTTCAGGCTGATCCCCGGGGAGGAGGAACTGGTCATGGTCCGCGCGCCGGCGGCGGCGGCCCCGTAAACCATGTTAATGGCGGAAACTTCGCTTTCCGCCTGTAAATAGCAGCCGCCGACCTGAGGCATGCGCTTGCTCATGTATTCGGGGATTTGGTTTTGGGGTGTGATGGGGTAACCGAAAAAATAGCGGCATCCGGCCAGTATGGCGGCTTCGGCAATGGCTTCGTTGCCCTTCATCAGCTTTTTCATGAGGTCCCTTCTTTCAGCGCGCGGGCGGCCGTCCCCGGCCGCTCCTGCGGCGATAAACGGCGGCGAACGGGCGGGGCTATGAGGCGCCGGATGGATCCGCTTTCTCCACCGTGATGGCCGTGTCCGGGCAGATGACGGCGCAAAAGGCGCAACCGATACACGCCTCCGTATCAGCGCATTGCGCGGGATGATAGCCTTTTTGATTAAACCGGTCGCTCAAGCCCATGATCTTCTTGGGGCATGCCCCGGCGCACAGCCCGCAGCCCTTGCAAATCTCCTCGCTGACCGTGACGGACGCCATTGGATCGCCTCCTTACCCCCTGGGGAACCTGTCGGGTTCGCGATTGTAGGGTTTATTATACAGAATATCGAAGGGATGTCAACCGTAAGGGGGGTTTTGGCTCCCATGCTGCACCGGATGGCCGGCCGGGGCAGGATTGACGCTCTTTAGCGCTATGGTATAATGGAGGTACCGATGTACAAACGCTGATAAGGGGGGCGCTTGAGATGATTCGTGTCATTAGATATTATCAAAGGCGGAGCCTTTTTACGAAGGCTCTGGATGCCGCTATCGCGGCGACGGCTGCTGTGCTGCTCCTTTTCATGCTGGCGCGCTGGTTCCCGTTCCCCTTGCTGAACGGCATGTTTCCCAAAAACAGCCCGGTGAAGATCGCCGGGATCGGCTTGCTTGCAAATGGCATCCTGATCCGGCTTGTGGTAAGCACGTTTCAGGCGCTGGACATCCGCTTCTCAAGGTTTCACGCGCTGGTCTTCCTTTGCGCCGCCGGGGTGTCTCTGGGTATTTACGCATACCTGGTCATGACGAGGCAATTCCTCTATTATTGGGATTTCACCAACTACTATGAAAAAGCTCTGCGCCTCATCCGCGACGCCAAGAAATTCTCCGTGCTGAGGATTTTCGCGGACGTGTACCAATCGGTTCTGGACGGTGAATACTCGGACTTTATCGCGCTTTTCACGATCGTTCCGTTCTGTTGGACGGATCTGTCCTGTGACAGCTACTTGCTTGGCTATGGGGCCTTCTATTTGCCTGTGCTGTACGCGGTGGGCGGCGGGGTGCTCTGTCAGCTTTGGGGGCGGGTAAGCGCCGAGAAGGGAAAATGGTTCTTTGCGCTGGGTATGGGAACCATGGTCTGTTTCCCGCTGCTGCATGCCGCCGCTTTAAACGCGATGCCGGATTATTTTGGCGTCGTGTTCATCCTGTTGATTATCCTGCTGACCATGAACGAGACTTTTGAGAAAAGAGCGTATGGACGTTGGGCGCTTTTGCTGGCCAGCGTGTTTTCCCTGATCGCGGCCAGACGATGGTATCTGTTCTGGATGGCCGCTTACGCGGCGATTTTCGGCGTTTACAGCGTGCTGTCCATAGGGTTTTCCAGGCAAAGGGGGCGGATCAGAAAGCGGTATCTTACCCTCTTGACGATGGGAGGTTTTTGCGCCCTTTTTGTGGGCGTCTTACTGTTCCCGATGATTATCAGGGTTTTGCGGGAGGATTATACCCGTCGCTATGCCTCCTACCTGGGCGGGGGCTTTACGGGCGAGCTTCTTGCTCAAGTGAGCCGCTTGGGCTGGATGTTCGCCGCGATGGTTCTGGTGGGCATGGTATATGGGCTGTTCCAAAGAAAATACCGGGGCGTGGCAATTTGCCAATTGGCCGCGTGGACGGGTGGTCTGTTCCTGTTTACGCGCATTCAAAATATGGGTTTTCACCAAGCGTTACTGTTGGTTCCGGGATATCTTCTGTGGGTTTGGTTCTTTCTTTCGGCTTGTGCGCGGTTGCGTTGGAAGGCCCTGCGCATAGCCGCTGCTTTCGCTGTGGGGATCGCTTTGCTGTGGAACGGTTACGCGGCGGTGTTTGGCATGGAGGCGGCAGCCGGCGTAAAGCCTCTGTGGTCGGGGATCCGTTGGCATGCTCCAAGCCGCCGGGATAAAGGCGATGTCCTGGCCATGGCGGAGTGGATCGAAGAAAAAGCGAAGGATGGGGAGATATTTTACATGATCCCACACAACGTGACATACAACCCCAGCATGTTCCGGGACATCCTCATGCCCTCCCTTTGGCTCAGAAACGGCGGAGCGCTGCATTACGGCTACGGCGTCCTGAGCAATCATTTCTTTCCGGCAGCGATGTTTCGGGCGGATTGCGTAATCACATGCGATCCTTTGACCAGTACGGGCTTGGACGCGAAACTCAACAAGGTTTTTCTCGAAAATGGCTGTTTGGAAACTCGCTTTGAATGCGTGAAAACATGGGACACGGCTATTGGTTACGCCTTTTATGCGTACAAAAGGATTTATCCTTATGACCGTATGGAAGTCATGACGTATTACGACGCTTTTGCGGAGGAGCGGGAACGGTTTCCGGAGCTTTATGATGGCCCCTTCACGGAGCTTTTTGACGGGTGTTGAAGTCTTCGCCCGGGATGGGATGTGGAAGAGCCGCAAAAAGGCGCGGAGGCGGGGACCGTGATTTTTCAAAGGATCCCTAACCACCCCGGTCTTACGGTATCATTCGGAAAGAATCAGCGCAAAGAGGGGGAGGCCGATGACGGAAAGGGCGAACAGGGGCGTTTTCGTCGGTATTCTGGTGATTGCTTTTGCGGCCATTTGGATCATGAGCTGCTTTACGCCCCTGGAGGCGGACGACTATTCCTACTTGCACAACTTCGCTACGGGGGAACGGCTGCGGTTTCTCGGGGAGTTGATTCCCTCACTTCGGATCCATTATCTCATCCACAGCGGGCGCGTCGTCACCAACGGACTTGCTCAAGTGATGCTCCTGTTGGGAAAGACCGTGTTCAACCTGGCCAACGGGGCGATGTTTGTGGCTTTTTTGCTGGGTTTTTATGGACTCGTCAGCGGCGGGAAGAAATATGACTGGCCGCTGCTCCTGGCCGTTTTATCGGCGGTATTTCTGTTCGCGCCGGTTTTCGGCGTTGCGGTCCTCTGGCTGGACGGATCGTGCAACTATCTATGGGGCATGACGATGATCCTCCACGCTCTGCGGCCCTTTAAACAGGCGGTTCTGATCCGGGGCGGAGGTCAAAAACGGCCTTGGGTTCAAGGGCTATATGGACTGCTGGCGCTGCTGGCGGGGAATGTGATTGATAACATGTCTTTGGGGATGATCTGCATGATGGCCCTAAGCATCCTGTGGCTGTGTTGGCAAAAGCAGAGGGTTCCCGCGTATTTTTGGGGTATGCTGGGGATGGCCTGCCTTGGGTACCTTGTGCTGGTGGGCTCTCCTGCCATGACCGTGGCGAAGAGCGGCTTGGGCGGCTACCTGTCCCGCTTTTCCCTTTGTGTGGGAATGGCGCTGGATCAGTGGCCGCTGCTCCTGACATATGCGGTGTTGTTCTTTCTGGCCCGCGGAAGTCCCAACCTCAGGGAGCGCCTCTGGCTCTCCCTGGGGTTGGCCGCTTGCGCCATGCTCTGCAACCTGGGTATGATCTTAGCCGACCGATATCCCCAGCGGGCCGCCTTTGGGTGGGTTGTGATGCTGCTGGCCGCCTGCGGTATACTGATCCCGTCCCTGGAGCAAGTCCTGGCGGGGCGGCTCTGGCACGGGCTGGTGGCCGGCCTGGCGCTGACTGCCGTATTGACATTCCTTTGGGCGATGCCCCTTAATTATGAACGCTACCGCATGGCCGAAGCCAGGGTGGCGGAGGCGCTGGCCCAGCGGGACGCGGGCGTGACGGAGGTGGTGGTCTTCGGCATCAGGAGCAGGTCTAAGTACGACATCTTCCGGGACGGCGTGACCCTCTCCGGAGACTCAAACTGGCGGCCTAATCTGGGGTTTGCCAAGTATTACGGCCTGGATTCCGTCCGACTGTCTGAGGAGATATACTGAACCTGCCATTTTGCAGATGAAGGGACCGATGTGCATGGGTACGAGAAGGAGCGCGGGGTCTTTGCGGATGGGAAAAGCACTCTCCTGGGGCCTATCCGCATTGGCTGCCTATTTGGCGGTTCTTTATATCCTCTTTTACTATCCCTCCGCTGAAACGCCTCATTCCTTTCTATGGCTGCCGGCGTTTTCGGCGCTGACGGCGGCAAACCGCCGGTTCTTTGTGGAAAAAGACCGGCGAATGGCGCGCTGTGCCTGGTGGTTGGGTTTTTTGCTGGCGCTGTCCTTTTTTGTGGGAGTCCAAGCTCATAGGTCTTTCGGCGGCATTGGGGATGTGTTCTGCGTGTTCGGCGCGGCTCTTTGCGTATCCCCATCCGCCGCTTTCCTTGTTGGCCGGGCCTGCCGTTTTTGTGAAAAAGCCGCCCGCTCGCGGGTCTCCGCCTCAGATTCGGCCGCCAACTGCAGTGAACGGCTCCTTTTCGCGGGGTACACGGCGATTCTGCTCCTTTGTTGGCTTCCCGTGTTTTTAGCGTATTATCCGGGTATCTTCACCTATGATGTAGGAAAGCAGATTTACGAAACAGGCAGGGCTTCCTATACCACCCATCATCCCTTGCTCCATACGTTTATGCTGGGCGGATTTTACAACCTGGGGGGGCGGATGGGCTCCCACAACACAGGCATTGCCCTCTATACTGGCGTGCAAATGATCCTGATCGCGCTGACGCTGGCCTACGCCCTGTTGTACCTCCGCCGCCTGAACTGCCGCCGGCTGATCCGGGTGTTGGTTCTTTTGTTTTTTTCCTTTTTCCCCCCGTGCCCTTTGCTGGCTATCAGCGCCACCAAGGATGCTCTTTACGCTCCGGCCTTTCTGATGTCGGCTCTGTATCTGCACCAAGGATACGCGGATCCTTCCCGGTTTCGGAGCGTTCCGTTTATGCTTCGCCTGGTTCTTTCCCTGGCGCTGATCTGCCTCCTGCGCAACAATGCGGTTTTCGTGGCGGCGTTCGGTCTCGTCTTTGGCGTCATCCTGATCCGGGAAAAGAAGGCTCGTTTGCGTTTTGCCGCCCTGATGCTCGCCGGCATGGTTCTCTTTGGGGCAGTTTCCCTTGGACTGCAGAAGGTTGTCCGGGTGAAGCCGGGTCCCGGAAGAGAGTTGCTCAATATCCCCATACAGCAGGTTTCCAGGGTTTACAAGCGCCATCTGGAGGAGCTGGACTGCGCGGCGGAAATTGAGGAAATACTCCCGAAAGCCCGATACTATACGTACTATACAGCGGATCCCGTCAAGGGGTACGCCGAGATCGGCATGAACAACCTGGGGGAGTTTATGCGCCTTTGGTCAAAGCTGCTGGCCCAATACCCCTTTGAGTACATCGACGCTTTTTTGCTTGCGAACATAGGGTTTTGGCATCTGGATGACACGTCCTATGCGCAGGTTTATGGGGCCGGCCTGGATAGCCGGCAGGGCTATTTGATGACGGATACCATTCCGGGATACGGCGTGGAGCATCATTCCCTGCTTCCGGCTTTGGAAAATCTCTATGAGCGCTTGTTCTCCGCCAATGAATACCTGTCCGTTCCCGTAGTATCCGCGCTGTTCAGCCCAGCCTTTTTCACATGGCTGCTCGCTTTTGCGGCGGTGTATGCAATATATGCCAAACAAAAGGCCGCCTTGCTTTCCTGCGCCTTCTTGTTTGGCAATCTGTTGACCCTTCTCCTTGGTCCCTGCGCGCTGGTGCGGTATGCATTCCCTATGATGCTGAGCTGCCCCGTGCTGTTTGGGGTGGCCTTTAGAAGGACCTAATCCTCCTCCTCTTCCGGCAGATCGGCGTTGTGCCAGACATTTTGCACATCGTCGCTGTCCTCCAGCATGTCCAGCAATTTTAGGATTTTCTGCAGCGATTCCTCATCCGGGGGTGCGAGGGTGTTTTGGGGGAGCATCTGCACTTCCGCGCTGAGTATGGGAAGGGATTGGGCCTCCAGCTTTTCGCGGACGGCCGAGAAATCGGCCGGGTCAGTCGTCACCTCAAAGGCGTCGTCCAGGGTGTGCATATCCTCGGCGCCGGCGTCCAGAACGGCCATCATCAGCTCGTCCTCGTCCAGACCGGCGGTGCGCTCAATGATGATGAGGCCCTTCCTGTCAAAGAGGAAGCCTACGCTGCCCGTAACGCCCATCTGGCCGCCGTTTTTGGCGAAGCAGTGGCGGACATCGCTGGCGGTGCGGTTGCGGCTGTCGGTAATGGCTTCTACGATGACGGCGACGCCGCCCGGGGCGTAGCCTTCGTAAGTGACTTCCTCGTAGGTCACGTCGCCCATCTCGCCGGCGGCTCTTTTGATGGAGCGCTGGATGTTGTCGTTGGGCATGTTGTTGCTTTTCGCTTTGGCAATCACGTCCCGGAGTTTGGAATTGCTGTCCGGGTTGCCGCCGCCTTCCCGTACGGCGATGGCGATCTCACGCCCGATTTTGGTGAAAACCTTGCCGCGAACAGCGTCCGTCTTGCCCTTCTTGATTTTGATGTTGGCCCATTTGCTGTGTCCGGACATGGTATCAACCCCTTTGTATTTCTATGAATATAGCATATTTCAGGCGCGTGGTCAAATGGGGGAGGCCCTTTCGCGATCGCGGTGACTGCCAAACAGCGCGCTCCTTAATAATGGTTGACAAATCCGAGGGTATCCAGTATCATTACCTCATCATTAGCGTTCTGACAATTGAGCGGACCCGGCAGATTTTTTATGGAATGAGCGGAATCAGTGCAGCATTATGGAAAAGCTTATCAATATGCTCTACTTATGATAAATCCATGGCATAAAATCAGGCGGGAGGGATGAAGATGGACAAAAAAATACCGGATCATTGGCCGCGCAATTACCCTGTGAATCTGAAAGAAAAATCGTTTCTGGAGATTTGCAAAGAGTTCCTGGATGCAATCGAGGAAAAGCAAGCGCAAAACATGAAAAAAGCCGGCAGGATCATGGGCGACAAGATTATGGAGGACGGCTTGATATGGCTGTTCGGCACGGGGGGGCATACCTATGTGCCGGTGCTGGACATGTCTCACCGCGCGGGCGGCTTTGCCTGCGTCAGCCCGGCTCTCGATATTTCCAGTTCGCCTTTGAACGGCGGCACCAGATCGATTCGCGTCGAACGCGTTCCGGGTTACTTTGAGGCGATCGTCGATTACTTTCGTATCGAAGAAGGGGATGTTTGCGTCATATTCAACAATATCGGCGTACACGCGGCCGCTATTGACGCATGCCTGTCCTGCAAAAAGCGCGGCGCAACGGTAATCGCGGTATCCAGCTCCGTTTGGCAGGACGGGATTCCCCTGGATCATCATACCCGCCATCCGTCTAAAAAGAACATGCGCGACATCGCCGATCTGATGATCGAGGATTACAACCCCATAGGCGACAATGTGGCGGTAATCGACGGATTCGACCGTTCGTTCCTGCCCATCTCCACCATAACGGACGCCTATATCGTTAGAAGAATGGAGGAAGAGGCGATCAGGTACTGTATATCCAAAGGTTTTACTCCGCCGGTATGGTGCAGCGCAAACACGGTCAATGGCGACGAGCTTAACGCCGCTTTGGAAGAAAAATACTGGCGCCGCGTGAAGATGCTGTAGCTGCTGTGTGCAGCTCATCAATAATAAGGGAGGGGTTTACATGAAAAAAATAGGGGTTATCGTCGTCGTTTTGGTCATGCTCTTGTCAGTCACGGTTGGATGCGTATCCCTGGCGGAAACAGGAAACGGCATTGATCCCGATCAAACCTATGACGTCGTATTCTGGCATCACGAATCGCCGGAGCATCGGGTGGCGGCCTTTGACCGCCTTATCGCGGCATTTACGGAGATGTATCCAAACGTCAAAATGCGTCAGGAAATCGTTGGCTGGGGTGAAGCGACATCCAAGCTGTTCGCGGCGGTAGAAGCGAAGCAGGCGCCGGATTTTCAGTTCGGCATCCCCGATCTGATGGTTACCTGTTACAATGCGGGTATCATCCTGCCTGTTACGGATGTTGTCGAGGAAGTACACGCCCAATACTCGATATATTCCGACGTGCTGGGCATGTACAACTACCAGGATCAGTATTGGGGCCTGCCCGTAGCCACTATGCCATTCGCGTTATGCTACCGGCCATCCATCCTTCAAGAGTTTGGCTACGATCAGCCGCCCAAGACCTGGGATGAAATGCTGGCGATGGCAACGGATATCACAAGCCGTGGCAATGGCGACGTTTACGGCGTCGGCTTGGGGGGCGGCAGGAACCTCTTTGTAGACGAGCAAGCGTATATGTTTATGGCGTCCCGCGGCGCGAAATTCTTCAACGAAGACGGCAGCATCGCGTTTGACAGCCCCGAAACGGTCGATGTGCTGACGTACTACAAAGAACTCTACCAGAATTCGCCCGTCGGTTCCGACTCATGGATGTGGGGCGAGATTGAGATGAATCTCGTGGTCGGCGTATGCGCAATGGCGCCCTACCTGCCTGGCGTACAAATTCGGATGAACGAGCTGGATTCGGACGACCTCGCCTTGACCCACATGCCCCTTTATCAAGAGGGCGCGAAGCCCGGCTCGTTGACGTATCCCAACGATATCGTCGTATTTACGCAATGCGAAGAGCGGGGCAACCTGCCTGTTGTGAAGGAATTCATGAAGTTCATCATGCGCCCGGAAATCAACATTAACTTTACCTGCGAAATGGAGCCCGGCAGTTTCATTCCCTGTACGGAAGCGGCGGCGGCATATGACGGCTACTGGAATAACGCGATCATCCAGCGCTATCTTGACGTCAATAAGGACGCGGTGGCGACATTGGAGTACTCCACGCTTTATGGCTTTGAATATGGGCACTGGATTAACAACGGCATCGGGGATATCGTCGGCGCCAACGTATTGTCCGCGACGCTCTCCAAAGTGTTGACCAACGAGATGACGCCCGAGGAAGCGGCCGCCTGGGGCGCTGCCGAAATGGAAAAGCTGTCTCAGCCGCTTCGCTGAGGCTTATTAGCCGAAAGTTGCTCCGCGAGCCTGCCAGGGAGGGAGGTCTCATGATTTCCCTCCTTGGTTTCATCCGCGGGCGCGCCGAAGGAGGAAGCGGTATTAAGCGTGGAAAGCGTTATGAGCGCAGGGTTGCGAAGTATCTCTATATTTTGCCGCTCCTGTTGATCCTTGCGTTCACGTACCTGTATCCGATCATTCGAACCGCAAATTTTTCATTTTATAAACTTCCGTTTGGGGGCGCGGAAGGCGAATATGTAGGGTTTGACAACTACAGCGCCCTTTTCCAGGATCCAACATTCTGGCAAAGCCTGAAAAACAACGGAATATGGGCTTTTGGGAACTTGATTTTGCAGATGATCCTTGCGTTTGCCATCGCGGTGACGCTGAATCGAAAAATGAAGGGTATCAGCCTTGTCCGAACGGCGGTTCTTCTTCCGTGGATCGTTCCGACGGCGGCAATCGCTTGCGTGATTCGCTGGGTGCTGCTGCCGAATATCGGCATTGTGAACGAGCTGCTCATCGGGTCGGGCCTGATCGACTCGGCCATCAACTTTTTAGGCGTTGAAAACGCGATGTTCACATTGGTCTTCCTGAATTCGTGGAAAGCCATTCCGATCGGCGTGCTGCTGATACTCTCGGCCCTGCAGACCATACCGGGGGATGTATACGAATCGGCGCAAGTCGACGGGGCAACCGCATTCCAAGCCTTTTTCCGCATCACATATCCGATTATCAGCAAGATGCTCTGGTTTACCAGCTTTTTAATATTCGTTTGGGGCTTCAACGCCTTTGATATGATCTGGATGGTTACGCAGGGAGGGCCCAACATTACCACGCAAACACTGCCGATCATGGTGTATCGAACCGCGTTTAAAACCATGCAGCTCGGTATGAGTTCCACGGTCGCCGTGGTGATCGCCGCGATCCTGCTCATCATCGGAGCGGCCTATTTCAGCCTCATGAGAGGAGGGAATAGCGAGAATGAATAGAAAATTGCGCATTGGGCGGACCGCCGCGTCAATGATCAAGAATATCATCATCGCGCTGATTGTCGCATATTCGGTTGGGCTCTTTGTTTATATCCTGCTCTCCGCGTTTAAGCCGCTGAAAGAAGTGATGGCGCGGGCCAAATTATTCCCCAGGAACGCCACCCTGGATAATTTTATTTCGCTGTTCAAGGCAACGAGCTCCAATAAAAATTTTCCGCGTTATTTGCTTAACAGCATGTTTGTGTCGATCTGCACGGCGCTCCTGACCTGTACGATTGGCAGCCTGGCCGCATACGGGTTTTCCAGGCACAATTATATCGGGAAAAAGGTGATGCTCAACAGCATGCTGTTCCTTTATGTTTTTCCTACGATCATACTTCTGGTTCCGCTGTATAAAATGTTCAGCCTGGCGCGGATAACCGATAATTACCTCGCGCTCATCATAACCTACGCAGGGTTAACCCTGCCGTTTTGCACATGGATACTCGTATCCTTTTTTGACCGCGTTCCCCCATCGCTGGAGGAGGCCGCTTTCGTCGACGGAGCGACGCCTTTTCAAACGTTCATTCGGGTATTGCTGCCCGTGGCGACGCCTGGACTGGTAATGGTACTCGCATACTCTTTCATCACTGCCTGGGGTGAATATACGTTCGCGAGCATACTCATTCAGAGCAACATTAACAGAACCATTACGCAGTCTCTCGTGGACTTTACGGCCGATCAGTATATCGACTGGGGCTTGCTGCTTGCCGGATCGGTCATCGTGCTGGTGCCGGTAGTCGCCATATTTATACCCGTTTCAAAGAATTTTATCAAAGGGTTTACCGCCGGCGCGGTGAAGGAATGATCCGCTTGAGCAAGAAGATGATTCATAAGAAGGACATCGTCCTGATCGGATCGCTCCTGGCGCTTGCGGCAGGCGCCTTTCTTGCGTTGCCCTTCTTCCGGCGGGGGCCAATCGGGACACAGGAACCCCGGCTGTATATCCGTTATCAAGTCGGCGGGGAAGAGGCGGCGCTTCTGCCCCTGACCCGGGAGGAACGGGTGGTGGTGAATCAGGGGGAGGGGAAGGTGAACACCCTGCGTGTATGGCCCGGGGGCGTGGAGATGGAATCCTCCAGCTGCCACAACCAGCTCTGCGTGTATCAGGGGCCGGTTACGCCGGACAACTGGGATTCCAGGCCCTTGATGGCCATGATCGTGTGCGCGCCCCACCGGCTGGTGGTGGAATTGCTGGAGGCGGCCGAACCGCCTCCGGCGTCTGCGGCCGGAGGCGAAGGGGAGAACCATGAAGATATTCGATAAAAAGAAGGAGGCAACAGCCTCCTTCCGCGTAGCTCTGTGCGGGCTGCTGACCGCCCTGATGCTGGTGCTGGGTTATGTGGAGAGTCAGATCCCGCTGGTGCCGGCTATCCCCGGCATCAAGCCGGGACTGTCCAACGCGGTGCTGCTTTACGGCGTGTGGCTCCTGCCGCCGGCTTTGACGGCGGGGCTGATGCTTGTTAAGGTGCTGCTAAGCGCGCTGCTGTTCGGCAATCCTTTCAGCCTGGCCTTCAGCCTGGCCGGCGGCGCGTTAAGCCTCCTGGGTATGCAGATGATGCACCGTTTCACCGGGTTTGGAGTAATCAGCTGCGGCGTCACGGGCGCGCTGCTGCATAACGCCGGGCAGCTGCTGGTGGCCATTGCGCTGGTGGGCAGCGCGAACCTGCTGTACTACGCGCCCGTGCTGGCTCTGGCTGGTATTGGCGCGGGCCTGCTGACGGGGTTTGCGGCAGGGGTTGTGATCCGCCGTTAGGGCAGCGTATCGTTTGGGCGATAGGGCGCGTATCGGCACGGATCGCGCCGGCGAGCGTACGCCGTGCAGGGGCAGCCGCCGAACCGAAAGGGAGATAGTGGGAATGAAGGGTCAGCACATTCCGGCGGAAGCCGGCATGCTGCTTGATGTTGTCCGCGCCGCAATGCTATTGAAGGGAAGGGGCTTCAGCCGGCGCCGCGGGCGGAAGCCATTTTCCGCGCGCCATGCGGAGGATGCAGCCGGACGCCCGGAAAACCCAGTCGGTCAGCATGGCCAGCACCGCGCCGAAAGCGCCCAGCCGGAGCACCAGGCAGAAGATGTACGTGGCGGGAATACGCACGGTATATACCACCGCGACGGATAACCCGGCCAGTACGCGGGCGTCTCCCGCGCCGCGCAGCACACCGGGTATGACGAAACAGGACGGATAGAGCAGCACGGACGCGAACCCGTATGTCAGGATGGAGAGCCGCCCGATCCGCAAGGCTTCGGGGTCCACGTTGTATAGGCCGGCAACCCACTGAATCAAAGGCATCATCGCCAATGCCGTTACCGCGAGAAAGCCGTGGCTCATCAGCAGGGTGTTGCGCATCGTTTTTTTCATCAGCGCCCGGTCGCCCTGGCCCTTTGCCCAGCCCATCATGGGGATGCCTATGGTATAAGCCACTAAGCCGCCGCAGCCGACCATATCCATGCCGTTCAGGACGATGGCGTTGGCCGCGATATGGACCGAGCCCGCCGAAACGACGATCATGTTGATGACGATCCTGCCAATCTGGAACAGCAGGCTTTCCAGCCCGGGAGGCATCCCCATTTGCGTCAGCGAGCGAATGTAGCGGCCGGTGGGCTTGAAGGTGAAAAACTCCCGGTAGCGCCCGTACAGCCCCGCGCGCCGGATCAGCGCCGCGCACAGCAGCGCCGCGAAGACGCGGGCGATGATCACCGAAAGCGCGGCCCCGATAACCCCGAGGTTGAACACATAGATAAACAGGGCGTTCAGCGTGATGTTTACAAGGTTCATCGCCACGGATATGATCATGGGGGCGCGGGTGTTGCCCCTGCCGCGCAGAATGCTGATGCTGACCGAGTAAAACGCGAAGAAGGGATAGGAAAGCGCGTATACGCGCAGATAGAGCAGCCCGCTGTCGAAAATGGCCTGTTCGGCCTTGCCAAGCAGCAGGGAACAGACGGGGCCTCCCAGAAATATCGCTGCGAGCATACAGAAGGCGGACAGCGCCAAACTCATGAGATAAGCCTGCCGGCCTATGCCGGGTACCTCATGGTACCTGTCCGCTCCTATGGCTTGCGCGACTACCACCACAACGCCATAGGCAGAGCAGAGAAACAAAAAGGACATGAACAGGTGTACCTGGTCGATCACGCTGACGCCCGATAACGCGTCGGCGCCCGCGTGGCTGACCATGATGCCGTTGATGGTCAGCATGGACATCAGGAACATCTGTTCAAGAAAAACATTGCCGACCATACGGGTTATGCTTTTTCGGTCGAGCCCGTGCACTGCGCCATCCCCTTACGCGTTATCCCTGCCGTAGCCAATAGGTGGAGCCGTCCTTGGCCCGGTCCATGAAGCCGTAGTCGATCAGGGTCCTGCGGATGAGGACGTAGTCCTCATATATGGGCTTGAGGGTTTGGTTTACTTCTTTTTCGGAGTATTTTTGACCCGGGGCGAATTGTTCCGCGATGACGGACAGAACCGCCACTTTTTTCTTTTCCCTGGCGGGAAAGTGCCGCAGCAGCGGGGGAGAGAGGCTTTCAAAGGCCGTTTTCAAAATCCGGTCCCTCTCCTGCCGGGTAATCACATAGCGGTCGTCGCAGCAGGTGGCGTGGTTATGGATGGGGACGAGAGATTCCCCGTTTTCCGGGGCTCCCTCGAAGACATGTCCGAAAACAGCCAGGTAGTGCTTGGCCTGTTTCGCCTTCTCCCGGAAGATGAACTTCTGGTGCCGCACCGTGGAGGGGGATATGCCCAGCTTTTTGGCAATCTCGCCGTCGGACAGGCCCGCCTCAAAATGCGCAAGCAACTCCCGCTGGTTGTCCGTCAGGTTGTTGTACTTGACCGGAGAGCGCAGCAAAAACCGCGCGCTTCCGCCATGCCGCTCCTCCATATGCCTGGCGGCGGCCTGCTCGGCCATGTAGAAGCATCCGTCCAGGGCAAAGACCTGCCCTTCGGGAAAAGCCTGGCCGCAATGATCGCAGACGTAGGCGCTGGATTCTTTATGATAGCCCTTTCGGATCTCTTCGATGGTGAGCTTGCCGTAGTCCATAGACGGGCCTCCTTTACGGGGGATCAATCAGCTAAGGACAGAATTGAAACAAACATATTATATATTTGTTTATGATATTTGTCAACATATAAACGACGAAACAGCTTAGGGCTGCAGGCAGCGGCTTATTCGCACAGCGTGATTTCCACGATGGAGTTTGTTTCGACGCTGGGCAGCGCAATCCGCTGGGCGTCTTTTTCCACGGAGACAGCCAGCTCCCGGCGGACTGGGTACACGAGCCAAGCCTCCTTCACCGGAATGTCTTTGGGCAATACCGCAGCGCCGCCCGGCACAGCCGGAATCATACCGTCATAGTGCTTGGGGGGATGGATGATCTGGTGGAGGTAAAGCTTGGTCCCGTTTTCAAAGAAGCCGGTATACAAATAGTCCGGCGTGTCTGTTTCCAGACGGATGGGGGGCGGTGCCGATGCGTATTGCAGGATGCCGGTCATAAGGTCGTTCAGATGGGGGTATTCCCGGTCGGCCGCCATGGTGAATAGATCGAAGCCCGCATAGAAAGCCAGGCCCTTTCCGGTCTGCTTTTTGGTGAGGGCGGCGCCCCCGCTCAGCGGGCCGGGGGGCGGGCTCCACCAGTTGACCCAATGCCCGTCATCCACAGGTACGGCAGGTAACCTGTACTCCATCAGCACTTCCGCGCCGTCCGCTTTCGTGCTGTTAAACCGGCTGGAGACAGGGGGCGTGGTTTCTCCGTAGCGCCCCGGGGCAAAGGGACCGGTTGGCCGCAGGTAAGCGCCCCAGCCGTTGCGGGCATACCGGTTGTCAGTATGGATCACATCGACGCCCAGAAGGCCGCTTAGGGTGTTTCGGTCCATCCGGACGCCATGATCGTTGTACAAACCCGTGTCATGGGCGGCGACCAGCAGGCCGCCCTCCCGCACATAGCGGGTGAGAACCTCCGTCATTTTTTCCGTCAGGATGAAGACCTCAGGGAGGAGGAGGATGGGATAGCCGCCAAGGGTTTCGCTTTCCGCGGCCTTTTGGGTAAGAATCCGCCAAGGCACTTTGGCATGTTCGCAAAGGCGCATGGCGCCCAGCACAGCTTTGGTGTGAGGCTCCAGCCGCTTCAGGCGGAGTATAGAA
>WRHG01000023.1 GCA_009783365.1 Clostridia bacterium
TGTTCATAATAGAATTTATTATAATTTTTGGCAATTTCCGTCAGGGCGCGTGTAATGATGCTGGGCTCGTAACGGTCGGCGGCTTCCTTTACGGCCTCCGGGAAGCGGGACAAAAGCCGCAGAACCTCTTGGGCATGGTCGTCGGAAAGTCCTGAATAATCAGGCTCCGGAGGCGCCCCATCCGGGGACGCCGCCTTGCGCAGCACGGAGCAGCAGCGGGCATGGGTGTATTGTACATAGGGGCCGGTTTCCCCGTCGAAGTTAAGAGCCCTGTCCCACCAGAAGTCGATGTCCTTGATGCGGTTGTTTTGCAGATCTGCATAGATCACCGCGCCGATACCCACTTGAGCGGCCACTTCCTCGGGATTTTCCAAATCCGGGCTCTTTTCCCGGATGATTTCCAGAGCCCGGCCACGGGCACGGCGCAAAAGGTCCTCCAGATAGACCACATGCCCTTTGCGGGTGGCAAGGGTTTGTCCTTCATAGGAGATCATGCCGAAGGCTACGTGAATTAAATTCGTGGACCAGGCATAGCCCATTTTCTCCACCACCTTAAACCATTGGCGGAAATGCAGATCCTGCTGATAGGCCACCACATAGAGGCATTTATCAAAGCGGTAGGCATCCATCCGGTAGAGGGCCGCCGCGATATCACGGGTAGCATAGAGGGTGGCTCCGTCCTTTTTTAGGATCAGGCAGGGAGGCATACCGCTGTCCTCCAAATCCACGATGGAGGCTCCGTCGCTTACGGTCAGCAGGTTTTTAGCAGTCAGTTCCTGGATGACCCGATCCATTTTGTCGTTGTAGAATGCTTCGCCGGCATAGCTGTCAAAGGTCACGCCCAGCATGTCGTAGACCCGCTGGGTATCCCGCAGGGTCAAAGCCTTGAACCAACGAAAGATTTCGACGGCTTCCGGGTCTCCGTCCTCGATTTTTTTGAACCATGCCCTGCCCTCGTTCTCCAAGGAGGGATCTCTTTCCGCTTCGTTGTGAAAGCGTACGTATAGCTGGGTCAAGGCTTCCACCCCATCCCGTTCCACCTGGTCCCGGTCGCCCCATCGCCTGTAGGCGGAGATCAGTTTGCCGAACTGGGTGCCCCAATCCCCCAGATGGTTGATGGAAATGGTATGGTAACCTAAAAAGCGGTAGATGCGCTGCAGGCTATGGCCGATCATGGTGGTGCTTAGATGGCCTATGTGGAAGCGTTTGGCAATGTTGATGCTGCTAAAATCGATACAGATGGTTTTCCCCCGGCCTTCGTCACTGCCGCCATAGGCGTCGCCCCTGCTGAGTACTTCATACAAGGTTTGACGGGCAAAATTGGCCCGGTTGAAGTAAAAATTGAGATACCCGCCCATGGGGCGGGCCTCGCACAGATCCGGTGCTGATATGGCTGCCGCCAGGGTTCCGGCGATTTGGGAGGGACCCTGGCGCAGCGCCTTGCTCAGCCTAAAACAGGGGAAGGCGTAATCACCCATGTCCTTTTCCGGAGGAACTTCCAGATAGCCGGATAGGGCCTGCCCGTTTGGAAACCCGCCCGCGGCCGGATAACAGCGCTCCATGGCCTGACAAATCAGCTGGGCAATGCTCTGTTTCATGTTCATCGTCATGTATCTCCTTCCTGAGCGGCAGGACTCAGGTTCTCAAAATGGCATTTGCGCTTCCACCCGCCCCTCCGGAAGACAAAAGTGGTAAGGGCGGCGCCAAGGACCCATGCTGTTAGCAGGGAGCCGTACAGGCATAAGGGGTCGCCGGCGGGATGCCGGGGACTGCGGCTGAGGGCTGCCCACAGGTAGGCCAGGGGCAGACGGATGGCTATCGCGGTGATCAGGCTGATCCACATGGGGATTACCGTCTCCCCGGCGCCCCGCATGACGCCCATCAGTACTTGGGTAACGCTGAAAGCGATGTAGCCGAAGGCCAGTACGCGCAGCATGCTCAGGCTCAGCGTAATGATTTCCTCCGTCTGGGTAAAAATCCGCAGGATGCTTTCACCAAAAAGCAGGATGCAGGCTACCAGCGCGGTTGAGACTGATACCGCGAGAATCAGGGAAGCGCGGGTTCCCTGTATCACCCGGTGCATGCGGCGGGCGCCTACGTTCTGCCCGGAGAAGGTGGTGGCGGCGATGCCGAAGGTAAAGCTGGGCATAATGGCAAAGCCGTCCACCCGCATGGTGACGGTGTTGGCGGTTACCACATGAGGGCCCAAGGTATTTGTGAGGGATTGAATCAGTAACATGCTGAGGGAGAAGATCATTTGGGTTGCGCCCGCGGGGAGGCCCAGGCTTATGATTCGCCGGGTGATAGGCCTGTCCAGCTTCAAGGTCTGCCGGTTTACATCCAGTATTTGTCCCATGGAGCGCAGCCTGCGGTAGCAGAGCAGCGCGGAGATGGCCTGAGAGATGATCGTGGCCCAGGCCACGCCGTTGGTCTTCATACCCAAGACGGTGACGGACAGGATATCCAAAACGATATTAAGCCCGGCGGCAATCAGCAGGAACAGAAGGGGCGAGACGCTGTCCCCAAGGCCGCGTAATATGCCGCTTAATATGTTATAAAAGGCGCAGGCGGTTAAGCCCATAAAGATGATCACCAGGTAATCCGCAGCCAAATCCAGCATTTCAGCGGGGGAGCCCAGTAAAATCAAGAGCGGGCGGGTTATGATCACGCCCAGGGCGGAGATCAGGAGGCTGCTCCATAGGGTAAGCAGCATGACGGAGCCCACGGAACGGCTTAAGGATTCCCGGTTATGGGCGCCGAAATATTGGGATACCACAATGTTGGCGCCGGTGGAGATGCCCATGAAGAGCGCCAGCATTAGGTTGAGGACAGGAAAACTGAGCCCCACCGCCCCAAGGGCCGCGTCGCCGATATACTGGCCTACGATCGTAGCGTCTACGGTACTGTATAGCTGCTGGGCCAAGTTGCCGATCAAAAGGGGAACGGAAAACAGGACAAGCCCCCGCATTGGGCTGTCCTGGGTGAGATCCCGGGGATGAAAGAGTTTTTTGATATATTGCATGAAAATCCTTTCGGTGATTTTTCTGTTGTAAATGGGGGTATGGTGACAATTCAGGGGTGCAGAAAAGAGCCTATCGGGTCGCCTGCCAGCACTTTCAGCACGTTGTCAGGCGGCTCCATGCCAAAAATCCGTACCAGGGGCACGCTGTTATCCCGCAGCATGATGAAGGCCGCGGCATCCATCACTCTGAGGTCCCGTTCAGCCGCCTCCTCGTAGCGAAGGTCCGGGAGCAGGACGGCGCCGGGATGGATGGCAGGGTCGGCGGTATACACGCCGTCGATATTTTTGGCCATGAGGATGGCGTCGCATTCCAGTTCAACGGCGCGCAGAACCGTCGCGCTGTCTGTTGAGAAGAAAGGGTTTCCCAAGCCGCAGGCCAGCAGAAGGATATAGCCCTGCTCCAAGCGCTCCAGGGCGGCGGCGGTGTTGTAGTTTTCCGCGAAGCGAGGGATATCTACCCCGCTCATTACAAGGGATTTGCAGCCCAGGTGGGTCAGCGTGTCCCGCATATACAGGCAGTTTTGCAGGGTGGCAATCATACCCATCTGATCCGCAGCCACCGCGCCCATATGCAGAGAATCGCCCCGGCGGCCCCGCCATACATTGCCGCCGCCAATGACAACGGCGGTCTGTATACCCATGCGCGGCACCTCTGCGAGGACTTGGGCCATCCGCACGAACTTATCGTGGCAAAACGGCCTCCCGTCCGTTCCCAGCGCTTCTCCGCTGAGCTTGAGGATCACGCGGCGGTAATGGCCCGGCATGATATCACTCCTTTAAAAAAGGCACGCAAGCGTCGCTTGCGTGCCGCTGCTTGCAGGCATAGGGTTGAGCCTTAACCCCGGAAAGCCATGATCTCGTCCGCAAAGTTATCCTGGCGCTTTTCTAGGCCTTCCCCGCGCTCATAGCGCGCAAAACGCACCACATCGATTTTCGCGCCGATTTCTTGACTCACCTGGTTGGTAAGCTGAACGACGGTCTTATCGCCGTCCTTCACGAAAGGCTGCTCAAGGAGGCATACTTCTTTGTAATACTTTTCAATGCGCCCTTCCACCATTTTATCTACGATTTTCTCCGGCTTACCCTCGTTAAGCGCCTGAGCCCGGAAGATTTCCCGCTCTTTTTGCAACTGGTCGGCGGGAAGTTGCTCCTTGCGTACTACGGTAGGCCGTGCGGCGGCGATCTGCAAGGCCACGTCATGGTAGTAAACCATAAAGGTATCCAGGGTACGCGTAGAGGCTGTGTCGTTGCTGATCTCCAGCAAAACGCCAATTTTCCCGCCCATGTGGATATAGCTTTCCACAACGCCGCTTTGTGTTTCATAGCGGGTGAAGCGGCGGATGCTGATTTTTTCACCGATGGCTACGGTAGCGTCGCTTACCAGGTCCGTGATTGTTTTTTCCGGATTGGCTGTAAAGGGCTGCCCCATCAGGGCATCCACATCGGCGGGGGAGGCGGTGGCAATATGCAGGGCCAAATCCTTGCAGAAATCTTTAAAACGATCGGTTTTAGCCACGAAATCCGTTTCGCAGTTTACTTCCACAATCACACCCACGGTGGCGTCCTCATTGATATGGCTTGCCACCATGCCCTCGGCGGCTATGCGGCCGGCTTTTTTGGCGGCGGCGGCCAGGCCTTTTTCCCGAAGCCACTCCACGGCTTTTTCCATCTCGCCCGCAGCTTCCACCAGCGCCGTTTTGCAGTCCATCATACCGGCCTGGGTCAGCTCGCGCAGCTCTTTGACCATCTGGGAAGTAATCGTTGCCATTTCCTAATCTCTCCTTAACTGATGAGTTCACGATTCCATAATAAAACAGGGGGGTTTCAGGAGGGCTGTTCTCCTGTAATTAACGATTCGGATTATGCTTCAGCCATGATGGCTTCTTCTTCGGCGGGGGCGTCTTCAGGGTCGCTTTGCTCTCCCTGGCGGCCTTCCAGCACCGCGTCGGCCAGTTTGCCGGCGATGAGCTTCACGGCGCGGATTGCGTCGTCATTGCCGGGGATTACATAATCGATTTCGTCAGGGTCGCAGTTGGTATCGACGATCGCTACAATAGGAATCCGCAGGGTGCGCGCTTCCGCCACGGCGATGTGCTCCTTGCGGGGATCCACCACAAACAGCGCTCCCGGAAGCTTTTTCATCTCCCGGATACCGCCCAGGTTGGCTTCCAGCTTTTCCCGTTCATGCTGCAGCTTGATGACTTCCTTTTTGGGCAACAGGTCGAATTGACCGTTTTGCTCCATTTTGTCGATCTGGTTCAGACGGTCCACCCGGGTGCGTATGGTGCGGAAGTTGGTGAGCATGCCGCCCAGCCAACGGTTGTTGACAAAGTACATATTGCAGCGGGACGCCTCGGCCGCGATGGATTCTTGCGCCTGCTTCTTCGTGCCCACGAAAAGCACGGACTTGCCTTCCATGGCTACATCGCGGACGAAATTGTAAGCTTCGTCCACCTTGCGGACGGTTTTTTGCAGATCAATGATATAGATGCCGTTCCGTTCAGTAAAGATGAAGGGAGCCATCTTTGGGTTCCAGCGGCGGGTCTGGTGTCCGAAGTGTACGCCCGCTTCCAAGAGTTGCTTCATGGATATCACTGCCATAGGGGTTCCTCCTTGTTTTTCCACCCTTTGCGTCGTCTCCGCACGGACACCGTGATTTCGGCACAACCGCGGGATCGACAAAGGTGCGTAATCCAGAGAAGTATAGCACAACAGAGGTTGCGGCGCAATGTTTTTTTGCGTGTCAGTCCATCATGTGAATTGCAAGTTTAAATGCCCAGATATTTCACCAGTCACATTAAGCTGCGAATTGGTTAGCGGATTTGTAGTGGAGGATTCTGCGGGGGTAATTGTTCACCCAATCCTCTATCCGTTGGAGCTCTCTTTTTGTGAGGTTGCCTATGTCTGTTCCCTTTGGAACGAACCGGCGAAGTATTCGATTGCCGTTTTCATTGCTGCCACGTTCCCAACTGCTGTATGGATGAGCATAATAGACTTCACCGCACCGAGCCGCTTTCTTAATTGCTTCACTATCCAAGAACTCGCTGCCGTTGTCCGCCGTGATGGTCTTGAACACATCGGCAAAGTCACCACCCACACGCCGCCTTGCCCGTTTGATAGCCGCTATCACCTCTTTTTGTGTTTTGTTCTTCACCAGCACATACAGCGCTCTGCGGGTCTTGCGTTCCACAAGGGTCAATATCGCTGCTCTTGTCCCTTGCTTACCTACAACCAAATCTATCTCCCAGTGGCCTTGCTCTGTCCGCTCGTTTGCTTCTTTCGGGCGTTCACTGATGCTCTTGCCGTTCTTGTTGTTTAGCGCAACCGTGCGAATTTGCCTGTAACTTCGCTTCGTACCATCTTTTTTTACCCATAGATCCTTGTTGCTGATTCCCGCAAATATCCCCTTGTCGATGTAATTGTAAACCGTCTTGGTGCAGATGCTCGTTTCAAATTGCAAGCCCTCTACTTTTATGCTCCCGATGACAGCATCTGGCGACCATTGCTCGTCCTTAATCTTATCTTCGATATGTCGTGCCAACTTGTGGTCATGCCCGATTTTTAGCCCACGCCCTTTGTTTGCGACACGCTCATCATGGACGCGTTGTCCCACATCAGCCAGGTATACATGCCGTTCACGCCATTGACTGTCACGTTGCTCCGTCCACCCTCGTTTGATCTCGCGTTCTATCGTCCGCCGATCACGCCTTGGTGACAGGGACGCTCCTATCACAGCAGGGGTTAACCCCTGCTGTGATAGCGCCTCGATTTTATAACGCTCTTTCTCCGTTAGTTGTTTCCATCTTCTCTTCCTTGTGGTATCCTTACTTTGGCCCATCCCTTTCACCTCGGTTGCTTTGTTGTCATGCAACTTCAGTGTAACTGATTGATTGTGGATGGGCTACCTCTTTGCCCTTCCTTGGGCATTTCATTTTACAACTTGCCCGTGTCAGTCCATCAAGACGTAGATGTAACCCGTTTCCGCCACAATCGGATAAAATTCCAGCAGGGAATCGTCAAAGCCCTCTTTGTTTACAAAAAGCAGCCCGCCCTCTTCGTCCTCTTGGAATGCCTTTGCGCCCCCGTCTAAGCAAAGCGCGTCTCCCGCCCACATGGCGCACAGCCGGTCGGCGTCGGACCATTGACTCAAGGTCTCGTCATACTGGATATATACATGCGCGCCGCTGTCCGCCTCCCGTTCCAACAGCTCGCCGATCACACGCTGATACGTATTTGTGTTCTGTGTATTTAAAATACGAACCAGGTTTATGCCGGTATAGACCAATAGCACCATGACGGCAACGGCTGCGGACGCCCTTGCCAGGCGTTTTGGGGATATGGAGCGGTACAGCGCCGCCGCCGCAATGCCTCCGGCTGCATAAAGCCCCGGAAACGAAGGAAAGGCATACCACCAAACCTTGAAGCTAAAGAAGGTAAATAAGACGGGGGGGATGAAAACCCAGAGCGCCAGCCCGATGGCGCCGGAGGTTCTCTCATCCGGGGACGCCCGCAAATCATCGGCATTTCGGCTTGCCCAGCGTGAAAACAACAATCCCCCACACAACAGGAAGCCCATGATCGATATGGGGCTCGCTGTCAATTCCTTGAAATAAAAGAGTAAATCATCTGACTGTATGACTGTTGTCCGCTCAACGACATCCGTAGCGAACATCTGCCCTAAAAAAGCGAAGCCGTCCCGAAAATAACGCGCGATTGCCCAAGGGACGACCGGCAGCAACCCAAAGCCAATGAGCAGCAGGTAGTTTTTGATTTTGATCTTTTTGATTTGGCGGGTCATACAAAGATAGAGCAGGCAGGTGAGCGGAATCAGCGCGGCGTGGTAGCTTTTGGTCATAAACGCGAGCCCAAAGCAGAAGGCGCTTCCGTATAAACGGCGAATATTCCTCGGGCTGTCCAGCATACAAAGCATACCCGCCGTATAGAGCAAAACATACAGCGCGTCCGCGTCGCCGGCGCGGGAAAAATGATCCGTATAAACCATGCGGTCCGCCAGAAAGAATGCCAGCGCAATAAGGCTTGCCATGGGCCCGTACCGCTTTTTCACCCAAAGTGATACGATCAGCATGGTCAAAAGCATGGACAGCGCGCTGTAATACCGCAAAGCGAGGCTATTAAACCCGAACAGCGCATATCCGCCCATGATGGCCCAGAAGGAGTAAGGGGGCTTTAGGTTCACATAATCCGGTTTCCATCCATAGGTATTTACCAATCCGTCTTGCCGCTGGTACATTTCATAGGCATTGATCCCGTGGCGCGCCTCGTCATAAAGGGCAACCGCATGATCTTGAATTTTCACGAAAAGAAGCACTGCGCCGATTCCAAGAAGGATCCCCCATAAAACCCAGTACATCCATCTCTTTTTGGTTTTCGCCAACCGCGTCGTTTTAATCATCAAAATCCTCCTGTTTGTCGGCGCCGCTCGCCTCAGTTCTCCAGCACGTACAAGTAGGCATTTTCATAAACAATCGGGTAGTATTCCAGCAGACGATAGTCGATTTCCAGTTTATCCACGATAAAGAGCGCATCTTCCGAATCCCGCTCAAAAGCATCCGCGCCGCCGTTCAGGCAGATCACGTCGCCGGCCATTTCGGCGCACAGCATGTCGTGGGCCGGCCATTCGGTGACATCCGACCACCGTTCATCGCCCTCTCCGTATTGAACGTAGGCGTGTACGCCGCTGTGGAAGTCCCGGTCCAGGTATTCCCATAAGGTCTCCTGATAAGTCCCCGGGCGGAGGTTTTGCACCGCCTGCAAACTGACGCTCACCTGAAAAGCCGCGCCAACCGCAAGAGCCGCGCAGAAGGCGGCCTTTATAAGCCGAAGCTTGGGACCTTTCAGCAAGAACGCGACCGAGATGCCCGCCGCGATGGGCAGGGCAAACAGGATGGTCATAACATACCAGGTATGTATAATCCGAGACAGGCAAAACACAGCCGGCGGAACAACGGCCCACAAGGCCAGCCCCACATGTTCTTTGGACAGCTTGTTTCTTGTAATCAACCTGGCGCCGAGCCCCATAGCGCAGATCAGGATACAGAAATAGACGGTTGGATTTTGGGGGAGCCTCAGGAATGCGCTGTACCAGCGGGGCTGCTCCACAACGAGGGTATGGGCCGCCCGTTCCAGTATGTCCGTTGCATACATCCCGATGAAAAAAGAGGATCCGTCCCGCAGGTATCTTGCCACTGCCCAGGGAAGGATCGGAAGGAGCCCGAACAGCAGCAGCAGCAGATAATTTTTAAGCCGTAATTTCTTGATCTGCCCTGTGCATACCAGGTATAACAGGCAGACCAAGGGGATAAGCGCCGCATGAACGCTCTTGGCCAGAAACGCCAGGCCAAAACAGACGGCGCTGCCATACAGGCGGCGGATATCCCGCTCGCTGTCCAGCATACAGAGCATGCCGAGAGTGGAGAGGAGTTGAAACACTGCGTCCGCGTCCCCCGTGCGTCCCGCGTGGGACTGGTACATTAAGGGATTGGTCGCCACCAACAGCAGCGCGATGAGACTTGCCAGCCTTCCGTACCGCTTTCGGGTCCAAAGGGTCAGCGCCAAAAAGTTGAGCAGGATACATATCGCGCTGGGGAGGCGAAAAGCGAAGCTGGTAAAACCGAACAGCTTAAACGAAATCATGATATTCCACATGGAAAGAGGAGGCTTAAGATTAAAAAAATCCGGCTCTCCTTGATAGGTGTTCACCACCCAGTCATTGTTCCGCAGCATTTCGTAGGCATTGACCCCGTGACGCGCCTCATCCCAAATGATGATGGTCTGCTCGTTTAGGTTCACGAAAAGGTTGTATCCGGCAAGGAGAAACAGTAATAAAACGGCTGCGGCATATGCAAGGGGCCGTTTTTGCCGTTTGAGCAGAGGAGATGCGTTCATGCGAATCCAACCTTTCGGGTATTTTTGTGTTTGCCGTAATCAATCGGGTTACCTCATGCTACAGTACCCCAGAGCGTTTTTCAAGGAGTTGCGGCCGTCTGCTTCACGCTCTTTGGACCGGAGGGAGATCGTTTGCAAAAATCCAAGCTGATTTTACATCGGGCGGCGGATAAAACGAAAAAGAAATATCGAAACGCTTATGTTTATGGTACAATGGAACGGCAGATACAATCAAGGTTGCCGTAAAGCGGAGTTTTGCATGATCATTGTATCATAATCTGCGGAAAAAGCGGACGTGAAATAATCCAGCCGCTCTTTCGGGGAAGGCGGACAGAAAAAGTACCCGGCGGCGTAATAAGAGACACGTGATCCACGATGAATACGGAAAGGCGGGACGGCTTTGGACATCCAACCATATTTACGGGAAGCGGCTGCGAAACACGGGCCAAGCGGTTATGAACGCGAAATTTCCGCTTGGCTGGCGGAGAAGTTCCGCCCCCTTTGCGACAGCGTCGACGTTGACCCTTTGTACAATGTCATTGCCGTGAAAAAGGCAACCCGGGGCAGGGGAAAACCCGCTGTGATGCTATGCGCTCATCAGGATGAGATCGCCCTGATAGCGGCGGACATTCTGCCGGACGGCACCTTGCGCATGGGCCAGGTGGGGGGCGTTGATCCCCGCATCCTGCCAGCCAGCACAGTGACCGTGCACTGCAGTGGGAAAGCTGGTGAAACGGAACGTCTTCAGGGCGTGGTGGGGGCCAAGCCGCCTCACTTGCTGGACGGTGATGAACAGGGGTATAAGCGGGAAGACCTGTTTGTGGATCTGGGGCTGCCTTTGGAGATGGTGAGAGAACGGGTGCATGTTGGGGATTTGATTACCCTGAACGGCGAAACCGTCGAACTGATGAATGGCAGGATCGCGGGTAAGACCATGGATGACCGGGCTTGCATCGGCGTGATGCTGGACGCGGCGGAACGGTTGCAAAGCATTACGCACGAGGCGGACGTGTACTTCGTGTGCGCGTCCCAGGAAGAGGTTGGCTGCAGGGGAGCCCGGACGGCAACCTATACCGTGAACCCGGACTTGGCGGTGGTGCTGGATGTGAGCCACGCGCCCATTCCCCAGAGCAAGCCCGACAGCACCATCCCCTTTGGCGCCCCCGCCGCAACCTATGGGCCCTTTGTTCAGCATAAACTGCTGGAAAGGCTTAAAAAGACAGCGTCGAAGCATGGCGTAACGCTGAATACCGAACATGCGGAAGGTCGAACCTATACCGATACGGACAGCGTGCAGGTCGGCCGGGAAGGCGTTCCCTGCGTGCTCATTGACCTGCCGCTGAAATACATGCACACGACTGTGGAATTGCTGGACATGAACGCCCTTTCGGAGTGCGGCAGGCTGCTGGCGCATTTTGTTGCGGAACTGGACGAAGGATGGGATGATGGATTATGGACTTGAGGACCCTTTGCGATCTGCAGGGCATAAGCGGCCGGGAGGAGCCCGTTCGCCGCGCGGTCTATGCCGCCTGTGTGGAAAAGCTGGGACAGGAGCGGGTTTATCTGGATCGCATGGGCAATGTGATTGCCGAAAAAGACGGCCAGACTCCCTCTGCGCCCCATACGATGGTATGCGCCCATATGGATGAGGTTGGGCTGATGGTCATTTCCGCTACGGAGGACGGCTTGTTGCGGGTGAGAGCCATCGGTTCAATGGATCCGCGGGTTCTGGTGAGCAAGCGGGTGAGGGTGGGTTATGAGGAAAAAGAGAAGGAAAAGAAAGCCCTTAACGGCGTCATCGGAGCGCTGGCTATTCATCAGCAAAGCCTGCAGGATCGGAAAACCGTGCTGCCAATCGACCAGCTTTATGTAGATATTGGCGCCAAGGACAAGGAAGAGGCTGTCGCTCTCGCTCCCGCCGGAACCCCTGTTACCTTTGCCACGTCCTTTGCCGGGTTTGGCGAGGGTCTGTATTTGGCGAAGGCCCTGGATGACCGGGTAGGCGTGTATAATTTGCTGCGTTTGTTGGATGCGGAATGCCGGGGCAGGACCAGCTTTGTGTTCACCTGCCAGGAGGAGGTGGGCTGCCGGGGCGCGGCGGGCGCGGCTTTCCGCCTTCAGCCGGACGCTGGGCTGGTGCTGGAGGGGACCTCCGCAAACGACAGAGGAGATGTGCCCGCCGCGGAGCAGGTCTGCCGTGTGGGAGAAGGCGTGGCGATCAGCTTTATCGACAACTCCTCCCTGGCCCATCCGCGAATGTTCGCGGGCATGCTCTCGCTGGCAAAGGAAAAAGGCATCGCCCATCAGGTAAAGCAAAGCGTAAGCGGCGGCAACGAAGGGGGAACCCTGCAGCGTACGGGAATGGGCGTGAAAACCTGTGTCTTAAGCGTGCCATGCCGATATATCCACAGCCCCAACGCGGTATGCGCCGCCGGCGATGTTGAGGCTCAGCGCGAGCTGGCAAAGGCGTTTTTGGAACAGGGCATTGACGGAATCGAATAGAGAAACGGAGGCGTCGCCTATGTATGAGTTGGTGAAAGAAATGGTGAATATATACGGGGCAACAGGCCATGAGGGCCGGGTGGCGGATGCGGTGGCAGAGCTTTTGCGCGGAAAGGCGGACAGCTTTCGGCGGGACGCCTTGGGCAGCTTGCTGTGCGAGAAGAAAGGCACTGACCCGAAGGGCAAGCGCATCATGCTTTCCGCCCATATGGATCAGATTGGCCTTGTGGTGGTCAGCGTGGAGAAGGAAGGTTTTTTGCGGTTGATGCCCGTTGGCTACATTGACCTGGCTGTGAGCAGGACCCGGCATATTTCCTTTGAAAACGGCGTACAAGGCGTGCTGGTGCAGCAGCCTGTGCGGGATGGGGAAAAACCGGCGATGAAGCATATGTTCGCGGATATCGGCGCCGCGGATGATGCGGAAGCCCTCACCATGGTGAGCCTTGGGGATGTGGCCGTATATAGCGGCGATTGCTTCCGCCTGGGGAGGCACCGGGTATCCGCCCCCGCCATGGATGATCGGGTGGCCTGCGCTCTGCTGGTGGCTGTGATGAGGGACCTCAAAGAATGTAAAAATACAGTGGTGGCCGTCTTTTCAGCCCAGGAGGAAGTGGGCTGCCGGGGAGCCAAGACAGCCGCCTGGAGCGCGGAGCCGGACGTAGGGATCGCCTTGGATGTGACCGGCCACGGGGACACGCCGGAAACCAAACTGCCCAGCATTAAGCTGGGAGAGGGACCCGCCATAAAGATCATGGATCAAGGAACCATCAGCCATCCGGAGGTGGTGGAGGCGCTGCTGAGCGCGGGGGAACGGGCGGGGGTTAAGACCCAGCGGGAAGTGCTGCCCTTTGGCGGCACGGACGCCATGGCCATGCAGCAAAGCCGGGGCGGCATACCCGTTGGCACGGTAAGCATCCCTTGCAGGTATGTGCACAGCGCCTGTGAGGTGGTGGACCTGCGGGACCTGGAAGGGGCCAAAGCGTTGATGCTGGAATACTTGAAATAAGGGAAATCAGCATCGCGCAAGATGTCAGAAAACCTGCCCGGGCTAAGCGGGAAGCGGGGCCGGAACTCAGACCCCGGGGAACCATTCGCCCTCATAGACGAAATTGGCGGGGCCGGTCATATATACATGGTTGTCTTTCTCACTCCATTCAATGTGAAGGGCGCCTCCGGGCAGGGTGATGTCCGCCGAGCGTCCGGTGCGGCCGTTCAGCGCGCAGGCTACCAGCGCCGCACAAGCCCCGGTGCCGCAGGCTAAGGTTTCGCCGCTGCCCCGTTCCCATACACGCATCTTCACATGGGACGAATCCAGAACCTGTACAAACTCCACATTGATTCGTTGGGGAAAGGCCGGATGTTTTTCGATGGCAGGGCCCGCCGTCAGCACGGGGGCGGAGGATAGTTCCTCCACGAGGGTAATTGCGTGAGGATTGCCCATATTCACTAAGGTCACTGAGAAATACTGTTCAAGGGCTTTCAGCGGATGATTCGCCACCGGGTTGCCCGTGATTGCGCTGGGGATGCGCGAACCTTCCAGCACCGGCTCGCCCATGTCCACCCGGACGCTGTGCACGGTTCCGTCCCGCAGGAGGCATACCACATGTTTAACGGCGCCGCCGGACTCGATGGTGAACGCGGTCTTGCCCGTCAGCCTTCGCTCGTAGCAGTACTTGGCCACGCAGCGGATTCCGTTACCGCACATTTCAGCTTCGCTGCCGTCCTTGTTGAATATACGCATGCGAAAATCCGCCCGGCTGCCGGGTAAAATCAGTATCAACCCGTCTGCGCCGCAGCCGAAGTGGTCACGGCTCATCAGGATGCTTAAGGCGGCGGGATCGTTAACGGTCTCTTCAAAGCCGTTGAGATAGATGTAGTCGTTGCCGGTTCCCTCCATCTTGGTAAAGCGCATGGTACCGCCTCGCTCTCTGAGAATCTGCTGCCCAGTATACCAGAAAACCGCCGGGGATCACAGCCCCGCGCGTTCCATGTGGTTGACAAGCTTTTCACAACTCTATATAATAAAACCGTTGGAAACGTAGGCATTTTAGAAGGCTTGATAGTCCATGGACTGACTGAACCCAGTCGCGATCGATGGCTTTCATAGATCATATATCAGGAGGGACATTGCATGGCAACCAAGATGACAATTGACGGCAACACCGCTGTAAGCCACGTTGCGTACGCGTTTAGCGACGTGGCCGCCATTTACCCCATTACCCCCTCGTCCCCCATGGCGGAAGTGGTGGATGAGTGGGCTTCGCAAGGCGCCAAAAACCTTTTCGGCCAGACCGTCCATGTGAGCGAGATGCAGAGCGAGGCAGGCGCGGCGGGCGCCGTACACGGCAGCCTTGCAGCCGGCGCGCTGACCACCACGTTTACCGCCAGTCAGGGGTTGCTGCTGATGATCCCCAACATGTATAAAATCAGCGGCGAGCTGCTTCCCGGTGTATTCCACGTAAGCGCCCGCGCCCTGGCGGCCCACGCGCTGTCCATCTTCGGCGATCACAGCGACGTGATGTCCTGCCGCCAGACGGGCTTTGCTATGCTTTCCAGCAACAGCGTACAGGAGGCCATGGATCTGGCGTTGATCGCCCATCTGGCCGCCCTGGAAACCAGCGTTCCCTTCCTGCATTTCTTCGACGGATTCCGCACCAGCCATGAGGTACAGAAGATCGACGCGGTGGAATATCAGGAGATTGCCCCCCTCATGCCCTGGGACAAGGTGAAAGCCTTCCGGGCCAGGGCGCTGAACCCGGAGCATCCCCATCAAGCGGGCACCGCTCAGAATCCGGACATTTATTTCCAAAACCGGGAAGCTGCCAACAAGTATTACGCCGCCGCGCCGGATATCGTGGACGGGGTGATGAAGAAGGTCTCCGCGCTGGTGGGCCGCAAGTATGAATTGTTCAATTATGTAGGCGCAGCCGACGCGGAGCATGTGATTATCGCCATGGGCAGCGGTTGCGAAACCATCGAGGAAACCCTGAACCTGCTGAACAAGCGGGGGGCCAAACTGGGCTTGATCAAGGTTCGCCTGTACCGTCCCTTCAGCGCCAAGCATTTTCTTGGCGCCATCCCCAAGAGTTGCAAAAAGCTTACCGTGCTGGACCGCACCAAGGAACCGGGCAGTCTGGGCGAACCCCTGTACGTTGACGTCTGTACCGCGCTCATGGAAGCGGGCCGAGTGGATATTCAAGTGGCGGGCGGCCGCTATGGACTGGGCAGCAAGGAATTTAACCCCACCATGGTAAAAGCCGTATACGACAACATGGAAGGGAAGATGCGCAATCATTTCACCGTCGGCATTGAGGACGACGTGACGGCGGCCAGCCTCCCCCTGGGAGAGCAGGTGAACGCCGCGCCGGAAGGCACGGTTTGCTGTAAGTTCTATGGCCTTGGCTCCGATGGTACCGTAGGCGCCAATAAGAACAGCATCAAAATCATCGGGGATCATACGGATCGCTATGCCCAGGGCTACTTCTCCTACGACTCCAAGAAGTCCGGCGGAATCACCGTCAGCCACCTGCGCTTTGGCAAAGAGCCCATTCAGAGCACATACCTGATCGACGCTGCGGATTTTGTTGCCTGCCATAACCAGAGTTACGCGACCCGCTACGATATGGTGAGCTGTCTAAAGGACGGCGGCGTGTTCCTGCTCAACAGCCAATGGGCGGCCGAGGAGATGGAGCATAGGCTTCCCGCCAAAATGAAGCGCCTGCTTGCCAAGAAAAAAGCCCGTTTCTACAACATCAATGCCGATGACCTGGCCCTGAAGGTGGGCATGGGTAACCGGATCAACACCATCATGCAGGCGGCTTTCTTTAAAT
>WRHG01000024.1 GCA_009783365.1 Clostridia bacterium
CATGGGCAAAGGTTTTTAAGCGAATTTCCGGGCCTTTGGTATCCAGCATAATCGCGATGGGTAGATTTAGCTCCTCCCGCAGGCGGCGGACCTTGCGGATAGTGTTTCCGTGGCTCTCATAGGTACCATGGGAGAAATTCAATCTTGCCACATTCATGCCTGAAAGCATCAATTGCCGCAAGATGCCGTCGTCGTCTGTGCTTGGACCCAGGGTACAAACGATCTTGGTTTTGCGGTATACTTGATTCACGCGGATTCTCCTTTTGTTAACATGCCTTTTGCCGGGGGCAGGCCGAAGCCTCGCCGCTCGCCGCGGAAGTACATTACCGTCCGGCGCGCCGCTTCGTGCAACTGCGGGGTCTTCTCAATGGGAACCTCCGGAAGCGCACCGAAGCGCAAACCGGTAAAAACGCCCTCAGAAGCAACCGGTGTGAGAATGCTAATGGGAGAGGTAAATATCCAGCTGGCCATACGAATCGACCTCCTTGCACACCTGCGGAATCAGCGTGCCAAGACGCGCCTTTGTTCGCAGACGATATTTCGAAGCTTACGAAACAGGGAAAAAGGAACCGCAAAGAGTATAATGGACAGCGCCGCCTCCAGCAGGGTATCCCGCAATATGGATGGCGGGCCCCAGGAAAGGCGGCCATCCAGTGAAAATTCCAGCAGAACGCAGGCTGCCACGCTGAGCAGGATGATGATCCATGAAGCCACAATACGCCGGTCTACACCGCGAATACGCGCATACCGCCTTGAAAACACGGTTGCTGCTACGATGGGCATAAGCACCGCGCCCACCTGAGCCACTCTCAGGAAGATAAACAGCAGATGGCCGTCGTCCCGCAGGCTTTCCAACGCTATTTGGGAAGCGCCATACAAGGAAAAGAACAGGGCGGCTGCATCTCCGGGGATCCCATGCTTTTTCCCCCGCGTCCGAAGAGCAGGGAAAAAAAACAGAATAAAGATCAGCAGCGCGGCCGCGGCCTCGTAGCGGTAGACCGCCAGGCGATATTCTACGGTGACGCCGGCGGCCTCGGTGATAAACAGCCAAGGAGCGGCTGTCGTAATTGCGCTTTCTTCCACCACCTTACCAACGCCTAGCGGGGTAAAGGACTCCGCCGCGCGGCAGAGCATGATGAACAGGCCCAGCGGAGCCACCATTACATCCATTAACAGGCCTGGGGGATATTTAAGGAGGCGGGCTGTAAAGGAAACTGCCAGCACCAAGCCGGCCAATGCGCCGGTCATGGACAAGCCGCCATCGAAAATGCGCAGCATCAACAACGGATTTTCGTAGGTTTCGGTATAGAGGGAAAGGTTACACAAACAAAAGACCACACGGCTGCAGAGGATGCCAAGGGGAATAGCCAGCGCCCCATAAACTAATACCGTACCCTTAGGGAGAAGGACCCGGCGCCCGAGAAAGCACATCAGGCAAAGCGACAGCAAGGCTCCCAGGCTGACCCATAAGCCATAGGAATATCCACTCAACCCAAGGAAGGTAAACGTCTCTTGCATGGAGGCGATCCTTTCACTGGTCCGGCACGGCGGACGCGAAATAGATGATGTCGGTAACGCTTCGCTCGGCTTGAGGCTTATCGTTGTAAACCTCGCCATGAAACACCAGAGTAGCGCTGTTTCCGCCATCCAGGTTATAGGCCTGTTCACACCCCAACTCATGCATGATTCCCGCCAACTGGGGTATAGTGACGCCCTTGGTACCGTTGGTGCGGCCGTTAACCGCCACCAATACATAGGTTAACCGCCCTGTTTGCCCAATTGCTGCCCGTGGATTGGCGGTGAATGGAGCAAACTGATAGTGTTTAGGGATCTCTAGCGCCTCGCTATCCATGACCAGCGCAGGACCAAAGAAGAACCCGTTCATGATTTCATGTTCCTGTTGAAAGGCCTCGATGCCTTCCGCCTGCACATCGTGCCCATAGCGGAGGATATGGAAATCCCCCAGTTCGTCGATGAGCAGCATGTCCATGTTCTTGCTGGTCTTTTCCCGATAAACCTCCTTCTGGCGCACGATGTAACCTGCTTTCGTCTGATGATAAAAATCGCCGTTGATGGCTACGATCGCGTTATAATTCTGCGCAATGCGGCTGGCATGATTGGTGCGGTTGGAATCGATTGCTGCTCCCGCATAGGCTGTACGCAGTTGGGAAGCGTCGGCGATTTTAACGTGGGCGATAAACACATCGCTTTCATACATTCGCTTCTGCCCCATTTTCACGCTGATGGTATCATCCTGATAGCTGTAGTCGGTGAAATTGCCTTCAATAGGCGTCCGGCCGGGGCTGTTATCCATGGGCAGGGGCATAACATTCCGGCCGGGCGGAACATCGCTTGCACCTGCGAAGGCCAATATGGCGACGGGCCGCTGCCCGGCCGCCCTGGGGTAGGCGAACGTCCTTGCCGCAAGATCATCATCTTCATAAAAAAAACCATCCTCAAAGTCCTCGTCTTTATCGCCGGCGGCGTTCAGATAAGCGCGGTTGGCCCGGCTTGTGATGGCGCCGGAGGGAATAAGAAAGGGGAGGGCAAGGATCATCAGCGCCACGACGATGGAAACAAGCGCCAAAACAGGTTTGGGGATGCGCATATTTTGGATCGTCCTTTCTTATGGGAATGATACGTTATACTGTATTGCCGCTGAATAGTCACCTGTACATGACCATTATACAACAACCCCCAGGGCGGGGCAAGGGCCGCCTTGGGTAGGAAAAACGTAGTTTTTAATTTGTTTTCACGCTATTCCAATGAGGGTTGTCAATTTGCGAACCTAAAACCATTGTCAAGAAACGACTGCGTCTAACGCTTTTGGAGCGGCGACGCTATCCCGCTTGGTCAGTATGGGGCAATACGTGACTTTCTTTTTGGCGGTGTTTGGATGATTCAGCCGTTCAATCATCAGCGCTCCGGCTGCAATACCCATCTGATGCGTGTCGTAACTTACGCAGGTTAATTGAACTTTACCGCTTATCGAAGCGGGCGTATTATCCGTACATACCACGCTTATGTCTGCCGGAATATGGATTTTGTTCTGCAGAAGCCTCTCCGCCATGGCGGCGGCCATACAATCGTTCGCGCTGTATACGGCGGTAACCTCATGAAGGTTTTTGATCAGATGGTCGGCGAATTGCTTGCCGGACTCCGCCAGCAGATCACCCATAAAGACGCTGTTTCGAGCAACGGGAATGCCGTTGTTTTCCATACAATCGATGTACCCGCGCTTCCTGTCCATACATGAGGTTGAATTTTTGGGGCCGCACAGATGGACAATGCGCCTGTGCCCCGCGTCAATCAGGTGTTGTGTAGCAATATAGCCGCAACGATAATTATCCATGCATATGATATCCGTATCCAGTGTTTTGATATAGCGGTTCATGAATACGATGGGCGCCTTAGCCGTTCGGATCAGATTTATCATGCGCTTGGTTTCCATGACGTTGAGCATGATTACGCCGCAAAAATGATGTTCTGCCGCATACTGTAGGTACATCTCTTCCTTCATAGGGTCGTAGGATGTATTCACGATCATCGTTTTGTATTTTTGCGCGTCCAAACACTCCTGTATTCCGCGTATGTAGCTGACGTAAACCTGGCTGCTGATGTCTCCGCAAATAATCAGTATGCTTAGGTCGTTGGCGAAATCGGGATTGCTCTTCTTGCCGCGATATTCATACCCCGTCTTTTCAATCGCTTCCATTATCAGATCGCGGGTGTCCGATTTTACATAACCTCGACGCGTCAGCACACGGGATACCGTGGCAACGGATACATTTGTGTAATTTGCGATATCTTTTATTGTAATTTTCATATGCGCGTCATCTCCGTGCGGGACAGTTGTATTTTCCCAACCCTTATATAGCATAATAAAATACGGCAGGGTTGTCAAGTGAGAAACGGATTTGTTGGGACGGGGAGGAGTGAAAAGCCATTTTCAACATGGAAACATGACTATTATATGTAATTTATATGAGAATGATGATTGACATCCCTATGGGAACCTGTTACAATTGCCAGACAAATGAGCGGGAATAGGGGAATTACGGGGGCGTTGCATGAACTACCTAAACTGGCTGAGCAAGGAAACACAGACAAAATGGTGGCATGATTCGGCGATTCCGAGTGAAATAGACACTGCGATCAGCAATGGGGCGCTGGGAGTAACCACCAACCCAGTATTGACGTATAAGGCATTGCAGGCGGAACCGGAGTATTGGGCGCCGCAAGTCGCTGAAATTCCAAAGGGAATCACGGGAACACAACGGGTGGAAGCATTAATGAAGATCGTCGCATTGGATGCCGCGAAGAAATTTGAAGGTGTATTCGGCCGTACCAACGGCGAGCATGGTTATGCCCTGGCGCAAACCGATCCGGCATTGGCAGGCGATTTTGCGGGCATGCTGGAACAGGGGTTGCGTTATGCGTCATGGGGAGAGAATATCGCCGTGAAAGTGCCTACCACAAAAGCGGCTTTGCCGGCAATCGAGGAATTGGCCGCAAAAGGGGTCGCTGTATGTACCACATTGAATTTTTCGTTATCCCAGGCAATCGCCGCCAGTGCGGCTTATGAGCGAGGGGTCATCAGGGCAAAATCCGCAGGTATCCCGCGCCGCCCATGCTTTATAGTACAACAAGGCGGCAGATTGGACGATTATCTGGCGGAGGTGGCGAAAGACAACGGCCATGATATCGCTCCGGAATTTATTCAAAACGCCGGTAATGCGGTATGCAAACGATCATACCGAGTTTTGCAGGAGAAAGGGACGTCCGCCGTAATCATGCCCGCAGGTCTGAGAGGCGTATACCACCTTTCGGTTATGGCGGGGGCACAAATGGTATTTTCCCTGCAAACACGGGTGCAGCAAATTGTAAGAGACGCTGATTTGCCGCAGGTGGAACGGATGGACGAACCAATTGATGAAAGTATTCTTCATGAACTCATGCAAATCGATGAGTTTAGGCGAGCCTACGAGCCAAGCGGGTTGCGGGAAGATGATTTTGTGAAGTTCGGTGTAACGCAGCGAACATTATCGCAGTTTTTTTGGACCGGTTGGGCGCCGCTTGAAACGTACGGCAGCGAAGCTGCGTCAAGCCGCTGGTTTTAATCATATACGCAGCAGATATTCTTGTAAGAAAGGAAACATCATTGTGAAAAGGCTTAAGGTTTTTATCGGCGGAAAATGGATCGAATCAAAGACAGATCAGTTCATGGATGTTTATGATCCAAGCATTGGCGATGTGATGGCGCAAACGCCGTGCTGCACTATTGGTGAGGTAAATCAAGCCATCGGCGCGGCAAGGGATGCGTTTGAAGCATGGTCCAAAACGCCGGTGATGAAGCGTGTGCAGGTGCTGTATAAACTGCGCTCGTTGTTGGAAGAGAATATGGACGAACTGACGCGGCTGGTTGCCATGGAGAACGGGAAGTCATGGGAAGACGCCATGGGCGATGTGGTGAAAGCGAAGGAAGGCACTGAGGTTGCGTGTAATATGCCAACCATGATGATGGGCGAATCGCTGTGGAACACTTCGACAGGTTATGATACCGTTTTGACGCGAGAACCCGTAGGCGTGTTCGCGGGAATTGTCCCGTTCAACTTTCCGGCCATGATCCCTATGGGGTGGATGACGCCCATGTGCATTGCCGCGGGCAACACCATCGTCATCAAAGCGGCCAGCATGACGCCCATGACATGTATGCGGATCGCGGAGCTGTACCAGGAGGCGGGGCTTCCGGACGGCGTGATCAACATCGTAACGTGTTCTCGCAAGGAAGCGGATCTTCTGATGGAACATAAAGATATCAGAGGGATCAGCTTTGTAGGTTCTACCAGCATAGGGATGCATATCTATGGGAAGGCGGCGGCGAACGGCAAACGGGTACAGGCGTTGTGTGAAGCGAAGAATCACGCTCTTGTATTGGAAGATGCGCCCATTGAACGCACGGCAAGGGGCATCATCAACTCGGCTTTTGGCTGCGCCGGAGAGCGTTGTATGGCGCTGCCCGCGGTGGTGGTGCAGGAATCCGTTGCGGACCGGCTCGTGGAAACGCTTGTGAAATTCTCAAAAGAACGGAAGCTTGGCAGGGCGTATGACAAGGATACTGAGATGGGCCCGTTGGTGTCACCCGGGCATAAAAGGTTTGTGGAAGATTGGATTCAAAAGGGAGTAGACGAAGGGGCAAAGCTGGTACTGGACGGCCGCAATCCGGCTCTGCCGGATGAATGCAAGAAAGGCTTCTTTGTTGGGGCGACGATTTTTGACCATGTAACGGCGGACATGACCATTGGCGATGAAGAAGTTTTTGGCCCGGTGCTGTGCGTTAAACGTGTCAAGACATTTGAGGAAGGCCTCGCGATCATGAATAATAACCGGTTTGCCAACGGGTCCGTGATTTACACACAAAACGGTTACTATTCCAGGGAGTTTACGTTCCGTACCCATGGCGGCATGGTGGGCATTAATGTAGGTATTCCTGTTCCGGTGGGCGTATTCCCGTTTTCTGGGCATAAAAACTCGTTTTTTGGGGATTTGCACTGTCTGGGGAAAGATGGCATGCGTTTTTACACGCAGACCAAAAGCGTGACTACCCACTGGTTTGATGAGGAAGATAGGAATGCGGAAAAAATCTCGTCCTGGGACGGTACAATTTAGTGAAAGAGGTTTGCGTATGCAATTCATGAATTATCTACAGTGGCTGGCGGCAGACACCCCTTCCGTTTGGTGGCACGATTCAGCGGTTACGGAGGAGGTGCTGAAAGCGATCGAGTACGGCGCGGTGGGTATTACCACAAATCCTGTGCTCATCAGCCAGGCGCTGGAGAGTAAACGCGATCTCTTAGCCGCCAACGCCGGGGAAATTCATGCGGCTAAAAGCGACGATGAAAAAGTGGAAACGATAATCAAGGTGGTCACACAGGATCTGGCTCAAAAATTTTTACCGATATTTCAAAGTACGAACGGCGAAAACGGCTATGTTTGCGCGCAGGTAAATCCCAACAAGGCTTCGGATACGGATTATATGATTGAAGGCGCACTGCGCATTCATCAGTGGGCGGATAATATATCAGTCAAAATTCCCGTTACGAATGCCGGGCTGGACGCTATAGAGGAATGCGTAGCTCAAGGGCTTAATGTTACCGCGACGGTAAGCTTTACCGTACCGCAGGCGCTGGCTGTGGCGGAACGCTATGAAAAGGGGCATGACCGCGCTTTAAAAGCAGGCAAGACGCCCCGCATGTGCAATGCGGTCATCATGGTGGGCCGGCTGGACGACTACCTTCGCGATGTGTCTCAAGACAGGCGCGCGGGGATCGACGAGCAGGACATCATCTGCGCGGGAACCGCTTGCGTGAAACGGGCATACGATATCTTGCAGGGTAAGGGTTGCAGTACGCTGCTCATGCCAGCGGGCATGCGCGGGCATTACCATGCTGTTGATCTTGCCGGCGCAAAAATCCGTATGTCAATTCACCCCAAAATACAGAGCATGATCTTACAGTCGGGCGAGAAAATGGTAGAGAGGATGGAAACGCCTGTTGACGAAACCAACATTTCTCAACTGCAAAAACTGGACGAGTTTGTTCGGGCTTATGAACCGGACGGCATGGAGCCTGACGAATTTATTACCTACGGGGTTACGCAAAAAACGCTGACTTCGTTTGCGGACGCCTGGGCTTTCATTGCCGGATTCAGGATTTAGAGAAGCTCGCAGGTTTTGGAATTCGGTCGGAAGGAGTGCAAACCGCCGCAGGTTTAGGGGTTTGAATGGGTACATGCAAAAAGCATTGGTAAAAACCGCAAAAGGATACGGCAATGTGGAGGTGCGGAGCGTCCCCGTTCCGAAACTTGTGCAAGACACGTGGGTTTTAATCAAAATACGCGCCGCAGGAATCTGCGGTACGGACGTGCATGTATGGGAAGACAAATTTCAGTTTTGGCCGCCTGTGATACTGGGGCATGAGTTTGCCGGCGAGATTGTAGAGGTTGGCAAAAGCGTTAAAAAGTTTAAGGTTGGCGATCGCGTAGTCGCGGAACCCAATACCGGCGGGTGTGGATTGTGCTCATATTGCCGGAGCGGACGCATGCATCTGTGCAAAGAAAAATTGACGTTGGGCTGGCGGATTGACGGCGTGTTTACGGACTATATCGCTCTTCCCGAATTGGTTTTGCACAGGATGCCGGATGGCCTCAGCTTTCAGCTGGCTGCATTGTGCGAGCCGCTGGCCATTTCCATTTACGATGTGGCGGAACACGGAAAAATTGAATTGAACGATTTTGTGGTCGTGCAGGGCAGCGGCCCCATCGGCATACTGTGCGGATACGTCGCAAAGATGCTGGGGGCGGGAAGCGTGTTACTTACCGGCGTCGACGCCAGTGAATACTGCCGATTCGGTGTTGCGGAAACGTTGGGGGCGGACTATATTGTCAATGTCCAGCAAGAAGACTTGCCCCGCAAGGTGGCAGAGTTAACGGACGGCGAGGGTGCTGATGTCGTAATCGAATCCAGCGGTTCGCCCTCTGCAATAGCGCAAAGCGCAAATTTGCTGAAGCGCAACGGCAGGTTGCTGGGAGTCGGTATTCCGGCGGAAAAGGAACTGATGTTTCCATGGAAAACCGCGGTTCTCAATGCAATAGAGATCTATTGCAGCATGAGTTCGTCCTATACTTCCTGGGACCGCGCATTGGACAGGCTGCAAAAGGACGGGAATATTTTAAAGAACATCATCACAAGCACTGCTCATATCAATGATTGGGAGGCTTGTTTCCGGTCGCTTTTAGCGGAAGAGGATGTCAAAATAATATTTTCTTTTTAGGAAAGCAATGCTCGGGAGGTAAACGTCATGAAATTACCCTTTGATGTCGTTTCAGATCAGCCTTATCGCTGCGGTGAATGTCCGATGTGGGATCATAAGGAAAAGTTGTTCTATTGGTCCGATATGCTGGCGGGCAAAATATTTTGCTATCATCCATCCACAAAGCAGATCTCGACAGTGACGGAAGGGAGAAACGTAAGCGGATTTGCCATGAACGAGGGAGGAGGGTTTGTCTGCGCGACTCATCAAGGTCTATACTTATGGAACAAACGGGACGGGTGGACGCTGTTGGCGGCGGAATTCGAAGGGCAGGCACTCCATTCCAATGACGCTGTGGCTGATGCGCGAGGACGATTTATTTTTGGTACGACCTTTTATGATCAAACGGCAAAAAGCGGATACATAAAAGGGAGACTGTACTCTGTGGCGAACAACGGACGGATAACGATTCTTGATGAGGGATTCCATCTGCCAAATGGAATTGGTTTTTCGCCCGATCAGAAATTAATATATGTTACTGAAACGGTTTTGCGAGAAATCTATCAATATGATTACAATGTTGGAACGGGAAGCGTTACGAATAAAAGAATTTGTGTTAAAATACCGGCTGCGGACGGCATTCCAGACGGCTTGACCGTGGATGCGGACGGGTATATTTGGTCGGCGCACTGGTATGGTTCCTGTGTTGTCCGTTATGATCCGGACGGCAAAGAAGAACGACGGATCGAGGTGCCGAGCGGGCAAACTTCCTCGGTCATGTTTGGCGGAAGCGACTTGCGTGATTTGTATGTAACTACCGCTGCGGAGGTGGTACGCTTGTCGGCTGCGCCAATAGGATATGATTTTAGCGCGCCGCATAACGGCTGTGTATACTTGTTCCATTTTGACGACATTCGGGGAAGAGAGGAGTATTTTGCCGATATCTCTCAAGAATAAAAGCGGTTTTGGAGGAGGTGCGTTTATGATGAACTATAAGACGATCGAGGAAGGCGTAACAGGGAAGGTTGCTTTCACTACAGGCGGTACGATGGGAATTGGCAAGGCGTGTGTGGAAACGTTTTGCGCGGCGGGGATCAATACCGTGACAGTAGGACGCAGTGTTGACAAAGGGAGGAGCGTGGAAAGAGAAATCAATTCTTGGGGCAGAGGGAAATGCACCTACCATGAGTGTGATGTGACGAATTTTGACCGTTTGCGCGAGTGCATCGATTTGGCTGTACAGGAGCACGGCAAACTTGATATTTTACTAAACTGCGCTGGGTATTTCCCCCTTCAAGTGCCGATCGATATGACCTCGCTGGACGATTATAAAGCGGTTTTGGAATGCAATCTGGTTGCATATTTCGTCGCGATAAAGCATGCTCTTCCATATATTCGCACACAGAAAGGCAGCATCGTAAATATTGGCAGCGTGCTTGGTACAACCGGTGATGAAGGTTCGGTGGCATACAGTTCCACAAAAGGAGCTATTCATACAATGACGCGCGCCATGGCGATAGATGAAGGCAGAAATGGCGTACGAGTCAATGAGCTTAAGCCTGGTCATATCTGTAATGAGATGTTTGAACTGACAACTTCGCGCCAAGCCGACCCGGAAGGATTTATGAAGTATTCAGATGGTCTTCAGTGGCTGGAACGCGGCGGCACCTCGCTTGAATGCGCTTATGCGGCATTGTTCCTCGTGAGCGATTGGGCGAGTTTTATTACCGGCACAGAATTGCATGTAACGGGCGGGTTTGAAATTGGAGAGGGCCCGAAGCTTCCAAATCCGTATCTTGCATGGGGAATGATGGAAAAAAAGTAGGTTGGGGAAAGGGAATGGCGCCATACGCTCTCGGTTTTAGCCGGTGGCTTTGACTCGTATCAATTGCTGAAAGGGCTCTATTATGCCTAAATCGCTTAGCACACACGAAAAGTTTGTGAGAATGACGGAGGAGCGAATCCCCAGGTTGGTCCTTGCCTTGGCGGCTCCCACCATCGCCAGCATGCTGATCACCTCCTTGTACAGCATGGCGGATACCTATTTTGTGGGACTGCTCGGCTCCGCCAGCGCAACCGGCGCGGTAGGCGTGGCATTCCCTCTCATGGCCGTTTTGCAGGCGGTGGGGTTCATGTTCGGCCAGGGTTCCGGAAATCATATAGCCAGAACCCTTGGCGCTCAAGACGTAGATAATGCCGTGCGTATGGCGGCAACGGGTTTTTGGAGCGCGCTGATTACCGGGGTCCTGTTAGCGCTGGGGGGGCTTCTTGGGTTGAATTCCCTGGTCTTCCTCCTCGGCTCCACAGAGACGATCGCGCCCTATGCGACAGACTATCTGTTTTATATTCTGCTGGGGGCGCCCTGGCTGGTCAGCAGTATTGTGATCAACAACCAATTGCGCTTTCAAGGCAGCGCCTTTTACGCGATGGTCGGTATCCTATCCGGCTCGATCCTTAACATCGCGCTTGATCCGCTTTTCATTTTTACGTTCGGCATGGGCGTTGGAGGCGCGGCACTGGCAACCGCTGTCAGCCAGATCGTCAGTTTTGCGGTGCTGCTGGCGGGAACCTATAGAGGCGGTAACATCCGCATGAGCCTCCGGCACTTCACGCCAACACGGGAAGTGTATCGGGACATCATGAGGGGCGGGGTTCCGTCGCTGTTTCGACAGGGGTTGGGCAGCGTTGCCATTATCTGCCTGAACACAGCGGCCGGAGCCTTTGGGGATGCGGCCATTGCTGCCCTGAGCATCGTGAACCGGGTGGTACAATTCATGGCCTCCGCCATTATCGGTTTTGGTCAGGGCTTTCAGCCTGTGTGCGGCTACAATTATGGGGCTAAACGGTATGGCCGTGTACGGCAGGCGTACTGGTTTTGCGTAAAGGGTTCCTTTGGATTTCTGGCCTTGGTGGCGGCGGTGGTCATGTTGTTTGCTACGCAGATCATCCGCCTCTTCCTGGCGGATTCTCCTGAGGTGACCCGTATCGGAGCCCTTACCCTTCAACTCCAATGCTCCTTTTTGCCATTGTTTTCGGTGGTGGCTATGAGCAATATGATGCTGCAAACCATGGGAATAGCCGGGAGGGCATCGCTGATGGCCGCATCCAGGCAAGGGTTGTTCCTGATTCCCTGTGTGTTGATCCTGCCCCGCCTTTTTGGCCTGCTGGGGCTGCAGATCAGCCAGACGGTAGCGGATGTTCTTGCCTTCTTGCTGACGGTCGTTCTCACAAGAAGCGTGCTGAATGATCTTAAGGAAAGGCAAAAAAAGCAGGATCTTCTTATGGAAGAAGAGCGTGAGGTAGCTGCGGAAAACACCGCTACCTGAACCCGGCGCTTTTTCGCATGATCCGGCATAGACCAGGGCCGATTACGAGACCCACCGCCACGCAGATCAGCGTTTCAGGCAACATGTAGGTCCCATTGTAGGCAACGCTGTACCAAAGTGGACTCCGCTCTCCCGCATACTCCGCGAAGAATAACACGCCGCTTGCCACGGAGCATAGAAAGCGGAGGGTGGCGGCCAGCAGGATGCCTAATGGGATGGCTGCGATTTTTAAGGAGACGCGTTTGCCGCCGATTCCCGCCAGGCCAAGGAATCCAAAGGCCAGCAAATAGTCAAGGATTATCTGGCAGATCGCGTGCAAGGGCGCGATGGGCAGAAGGACCGGGGTTTGCAGAAATTCCAGTATCCCGTAAGCCAGGCCGACCAGCAGACCGGGAGCCACCCCAAATACATGGGCAAAGAGCATGATCGGCAGCATGCTAGCAGGTGTGATGCTTCCACCCTGGGGCATGCGGTACAGGCGGACGTGGCTGAGCAGGAAGCTAAGCGCAACCGCCAGCGCGGCAAAGGCGATGGCGGTGGTGTTCCACTGGTTTTTGCGCTTGCCGATCACCAGCAGTAGTATGCCAAGGGCCAGGAGAGCCGCCAGGGCAATCCACGTGGCTGGGCTGATATCGCCGATTTTTTTCAACATGCTTTGTAAGTACATGCTGAGGCTCTCCCACAGTGAGGGTGCGACATCCGGAGGATTTGAGGCTGCTGCGGCAAGTAAAGGGGAACATGAGAACATGGGAACGCTCCTTTCGTATAGCGCATGGAGATATCAAAAAAACCTGCAAACATGTTGCAGGAAGGCGGCGCGGCCATAGCCGGTGAAAGCGCTGCTTTCATCCGCTTCCCTACGGTAGGATGACCTACACAGGTTCCAAGGGTCGGGCGGACGCCCCTCTCAGTAGCGGGATGCCAATCGGCTTTCGCTACCCCCCTAGCGGTAGGATGGATTATCGTGTATGATCATACCAGCAGCCTGCCCGTCTGTCAAGGAGCGTGGAGAGATGAATCAGTTCTATGCCTATGTGAACCGTTTGAAGCTTATACGCCGCTGGGGCCTTATGCACAATACCGTGCCTGAAAACGATATGGAGCATACAATGCAGACCGCATTGATCGCTCACGGCCTGGCGGTGTTGGGTAAAGTCCGGTATGGGCGGGGGATAGAGCCGGAAAGGGTACTGGCCTTGGCAATGTACCACGATGCGGGCGAGGTGATCACGGGCGATCTCCCAACCCCTGTGAAATATAAAAACCCAGGCATTCACGAGGCGTACAGGGAGTTGGAGGCGTCGGCAACACAGCAGTTGTTGGATATGCTGCCGGTTGATATGCGCTCCTCCTACTGTCCTTATCTGACTCCGGATAAAGGCGGCTTTGAATGGCAGTTGGTCAAGGCAGCGGATCGGATCAGCGCGTATTTAAAGTGCATGGAGGAACAGAAGATGGGCAACCGGGAGTTTGAGCAAGCCCGCGAATCCGTGCTCATAAGCCTCCGTGAGAATCCGCTGCCGGAGGTACAAACGTTTTTGGAAGAATTTGTGCCCAGTTTTTCCCTTACGCCGGATGAACTGAGCAAGCTGTGAAAAGACGGCGTAAACTTTTTTACAGATAACCTCACAGGAAGGACCCCTTCTTCCCGTGCGATCGAGGCTCCTTCAGGGGCCGGGGGCGGCGGTTCTTTACCTGCCCAGCAGGCGCTTTCGGCCGTCGTCCAGGAACCGGCCCAGGTCATGCATATTTTCAATCGCCCTGCCGCAACCCATCACTACGTTGTGCTGAGGGTCTTCCGCACAGGAACAGGGAACTTTCAAAGCGTCGGCGATGGCTTCGCACAAGCCAAACAACTCCGCGCCGCCGCCGGTGAGCATAATTCCATACTCAAAGATATCGGCGGCTAATTCCGCCGGTGTATGTTCCAGCACGCCGTGGATGCTTTCGATTAGCTGCTGCAATGGCTCGTCAATGGCTTCTGTGATGTCGTCGCTGGTGATGCGCATGGTTTTGGGCAAGCCGGTGATCAGGTTGCGCCCGGTCACCTCCATATACAGCTGGTCTGCCCGGGGAATTGCGGAGCCAATGTTGATTTTCAACTCTTCCGCCGTGCGTTCGCCAATCAGAAGGTTGTGTTTGCGGCGGAGATGGCGGATGACGGCATCGTCAAAACGATCGCCGCCTGCCTTGGCGCAATCGCTGACAACCACTCTGCCAAAGGATAGTACCGCGATATCACTCACACCGGCGCTGATGTCCACGATCATGGTGCCGTAGGCTTCGTCAATGGGCAAACCAGCTCCCAGCGCCGCCGCCAGGGTGCGATCCAGCAGCTGGGTACGGCGCATTCCCGCATCAAACATTGTGGAGATGACGGAGCGTTTTTCCATCTCGTTCACAGAGGTGGGCAATGCTAAAATCGCGCGAGGCCGTGCGAACATATGCTTGCCGATGGCTTTTAAAATAAAGCCCTTTAGCATGAAACTGACAAGGTCGAAGTCGGAAATGACCCCTTCCCGTAATGGTCTAATTGCCAAGATGTTGCTGGGTGTCCGGCCTATCATTCTGCGCGCCTCGTCTCCGAAGGCCAAAACATCGCGGGCGTCCCGGTCTATGGCTACAACGGTGGGTTCCCGTAGAATGATCCCCCTGCCCCTCATGTAGATCAGAATGTTGGAAGTGCCTAAGTCAATACCGATGTCATTGGTGGCTGCCATGCTCCTGGATCGACCCCTTTTGCGGCTTGCTGTTCGGGAGGAATGCGATGGTTGCGATTTCGTCGCGGCTGAGCATTTCTATTCGCCGTTGCGGGCTGAAATCCTTCTTTTCAGCTTGGGAGCGCACCGATACCTGTTTTGGCTTGTTCTAATACCTTATCTCAGTCAGTTCCAACCCGCAAGCTGGAGCTGTGGTTCCAAGGGATTGGCGGTTGCCGGTGTTGAAAGCCTCCTCAAAGGGATTACCGGTAAATTTGCCATGACCTACGTCAATAAGTGTGCCCGCGATGATACGCGCCATATTATACAGAAAGCCATTACCGGAAATACGCAGGGTGATTAAAGAGCCATCCTGTTGCAAGGATGCCTCTCCCAACGTCCGCACAGTGGTTTTTGCCGTGCCCCCTGCTGCCTGAAACGCTGCAAAGTCATGAGAACCCGGCAGGGTGGTCAGACAGTCCCGCATTGCTTTTGCGTCCAAGGGGAGGGGTACATGGGCGCAGAGGTTGCGGTATTGAGCGCTGGCATGAGGGGCGTTGAGGATGCGGTATGTATAGGTTTTGCTTTTCGCGTCGAAGCGGGCATGAAAGGCTCTGTCCACCGCTTGCCCCGCCGTAACGCGAATGTCCGCGGGCAGTAATGTGTTTAGGGCAAAGGGATATTTCGCCGGCGGGATGCGGCTTGCCGTATCGAAATGCGCGCGCTGGCCCAGGGCATGAACCCCCGCGTCTGTACGGCTGGCTCCCGTGATTGTAATTTGACCGCCCGTTGCTCCCCAAAGGGCTTCTTCCACCTTCTGCTGAACGGTCATGGCATTGCGTTGCCGTTGCCAGCCGCCGTAGGCGGTACCGTCATAGCTGAGGGTAAGCAGCACGCGATGGGTTCCCGGTTGTCCG
>WRHG01000025.1 GCA_009783365.1 Clostridia bacterium
GACCATCACCTACGGGCAAACGGAGTGCTCCCCCGGCATGACCATGAGCCGTACGGACGATCCTCTTGAATTGCGCGTATCCACCGTGGGAAAACTACTGCCTTTCACGGAGGGAAAAATCGTCAATCCGGAAACAGGCCTCGAGGCGCCTCGAAATACGCCCGGCGAAATCATCACCCGAGGTTATCACGTGATGAAAGGGTACTACAAAATGCCTGAAGCCACACGGCAAGCTATTGACGAGGACGGCTGGCTGCACACGGGCGATATCGGCACGATGGATCAGGATGGTAATTTCCGCATCACCGGACGTTTGAAAGACATGATCATTCGCGGCGGGGAAAACATCTACCCCAGGGAAATTGAGGAATATATGTATACACATCCCGCGATTTCGGACGTGCAAGCCGTCGGTGTTCCCGATGAAAAATACGGCGAGGCGGTCTGCGCCTGCGTGATTTTGAAAGAGGGGCGCACCGCCGCGGAAGAAGAACTGATTCACTTTGTGAAAAGCGGCCTCAGCCGGCACAAAGCGCCCCGGTATATCCTGTTTATGGATCATTTTCCCATGACAGCCAGCGGAAAAATACAAAAGTATAAACTTCGCGAGATGGGTGTTGAACGACTGGGACTTAACAATGCGGCGAGTATTGAAACCGCCTAAGCAGCCGCGCTTACAAAGGCAAGAGGAGAATCGTCCGTGGGCTCAAATAAGGATAAAACCAATGTGATGCGTATTCTGGATCAGAAAAAGGTTATCTATCGCCATTGTTTCTATGATGATGCGATTGTGAATGCTCTGGACGCGGCCGCCTTGATGGGCAAAAACCCCGCGGAGGTCTTTAAAACCCTTGTGACTGTCGGGCGGTCTCGCGCGCATTACGTTTTTATGGTTCCGGCAAACAAAGAGTTGGATTTCAAAAAAGCCGCCTCGGCAGCCGGAGAAAAATCACTGGAAATGATACCGCAAAGTGAACTGTTGCCCCTGACGGGGTATATTCATGGTGGTTGTTCCCCCATCGGAATGAAAAAAGCGTTCAAAACCTTTATTGATCAATCTGCGGATTCCATTGATGTTATTAGCTTTTCAGGAGGTCGTACCGGCTCGCAAGTGCAAATGCCGCTTCAGGAACTGCAAAAGATTTTGCCTGTGACCCTTGCGGAGCTCTAGGCGTTGGTGGTACGATTCCAACAAAGGAGGCTTGCTATGCAGCGCAGCGTATTAGCAGTCCATGATCTATCCTGTGTGGGGCGCTGTTCGCTTACGGTCGCGCTTCCCATTCTTTCAGCGGCGGGCATCAATACTGCCGTCATCCCTACAACCTTGCTCAGCACCCATACTGGAGAATTTGTCGACTACACACGCTTGGATCTGAGCCATCAGCTTCTGCCAATCGCACAACACCTGGCAAAACAGAATCTTCACTTTGATGCCTTATATAGCGGATACCTGGCTTCCAGCGATCAGGTACAAAAAATTTTGCAGATCATCGACCTGCTTGCAGACCCTTCCACCCTTCTGCTGGTGGATCCTGCCTTCGCAGATTATGGCAAAATGTACACATCGCTGGACGACTCCCATCCCAATGAAATGCGGCGTTTATGCGCCCGAGCCCATACGATTGTGCCCAACCTCACCGAAGCCGCCTTCTTACTAGGGGATGTCTACCCGGGAAACCATGTATCCCCCGCGTATGTCGGCGAATTGGCGAAAGGCCTTTCCGCGCTGGGTCCAAAAAATGTAATCATCACCGGTATTTCTTTTGAGCAATCCAGAACGGGTATTGCGGTATACCAAAATGGGATGGAAGAGCCTGTATACAACTTCACACATCGCTGCAAAGGAACATTCCACGGCACCGGCGATGTTTACGCCAGCTTCCTGCTGGCAGCGCTGCTAAGCGGCAAACCCTTTATAGCGGCCGCAGCGCTGGCCATGGAGCTTACATACGACAGCATCCGCCTGACCCTGGCCGAAGGGCAGCCCCTGCGCTTTGGCGTACAGTTTGAACGTGTGCTCCCTAAGCTGTTGGCATCACTAGACCTATTAAACCCCATAGAGTGCGGCAACTGAAGGCCGCAGCGGCCTCCGGCTTTCCCGCCGCCTGAAAGCAGGTACGAATCGTGGATATCTCTTTGCACTATACCTATATGGGCGACGGTTTCCCTCTGCTCTTGCTTCACGGCAACGGAGAAAGCGTTTCGTATTTTAAGAACCAAATGGAATCCCTTTCCCGCCATGCTCGTGTGATTGCCGTTGATACCAGAGGACATGGCCTCTCCCCTCGTGGGGAAAAGCCATTTACCCTTACGCAGTTTGCGGAGGACCTGAAGGATTTCTTGGATGAGCTGAACATTGCGCAAACAGATCTTCTCGGCTTCAGCGACGGCGGAAATATCGCTTTGCTCTTTGCCATACAACATCCACACCGGGTTCACAGGCTTGTGCTGAACGGCGCAAACTTAAATCCGTGGGGTGTTCAGCCTATTGCGCAAACGCTCATCTGCGCCTTGTTCGGGTTTGCCTGCCTGCTTTCCCCCTTTAGCGCCAAGTACAGAGCAAAAAAGGAAATGCTGGGCCTCATGGTGCTTGAACCCCGCATTTCACCGGAAGCCTTATCTCAAGTAACCAATCCAACACTGGTGATTGCGGGCACCCGCGACATCATCCGAATGCGGCACACCCGCTTCATCGCAAAGGCTTTGCCTAACGCCCAGTTTTGTCTGCTGAAAGGCGATCATTTTATCGCCAGCAAAAGGCCAGCCGCATTCAATGAGGTTGTTATCCGCTTTCTCTATAGCCGTGCAGAGAAAAGCCGCCGTTTGAAACGATGAATGAGGCTAAAAATTTATATTTTCATAACGTAGCCGAATCGCCTTGCTCTTTGTCGCTATTGCACCGGCTTGCCGCAGGCCTGGCAGAACTTTGAACCTGCCTCCAACGTTGCGCCGCATGCGCCGCAGCTTGTAGAAGCATTCTGTTGCGCGCCGCATGCGGGACAGAACTTGCTGTCGGCGGCGATAGCCTGACCGCAAGCCGCGCATGCTGCCATAGAGGTTGCAGGGGCTTGGGCTTGAGGAACGCTGCCCGCGTTCATGCTTTGGGCAAACATCTGGCCCATGGCCGCCCCGGCGCCCATGCCGACGCCCATGCCCGCCATGCCGCCGGGGTTGCTGGCGGCCTCACGCATGGCTTCCGCCGCCTGAAACTGAGCATACTTGTTCAAGTCGCCAACCACGCCCATGGATGTACGCTTATCGATGGATTTTTCCACTTCTTCCGGCAAGCTGATGTTTTCAATCACAAAGCTGCATAGTTGCAATCCCAGGGCCTCTACCCTGGAACCCAAGGTTTGAAGCGCGTATTGGCCCAATTCATCGTAATTGGCCGCCAAATCCAGCGCAGGAATCTTGCTCTGCGCGATGGCGTCGCTGAGTCCGGAAACCAGCGTACGGGTGATCTGTCCCTCCACGCCGTCCACAGTAAACAACCCGCTTGTGCCAAAGACCTCTTTCAGGAATACGGTTGGATCCTTCACCTTAAAGGAGTAAATACCGAAAGCGCGGATACGGATCATGCCGAACTCGCTGTCACGCATCATTACAGGATTGCTGGTGCCCCACTTTACATCCAAAAATTGCTTTGTGTTAATAAAGTATAAGTCACTTTTAAAGGGAGAGTTAAAGCCGAACTTCCAACTCTTCAGCGCGGTCATGACCGGCATATTTTGTGTGGACAACTCATAGCGGCCCGGCGTAAAGATATCCGCGAGCTGTCCTTCGTTTACAAAGACGGCCTCCTGGCTTTCTCTCACGGTGAGCTGCGCGCCCATCATGATCTCTTTGCCGTTCATGTCGTAACGATACACCATGGTGTTCGCGGAGTCGTCCGTCCATTCAATCACATCAATGAGCTGGCTGGTGATAATGTTTTTAATGATACCCATGTCTTTTTCCCCTTTTCCTATTCTAATACTTATTACACTTGGTGTTCTTCCGCCGCAAAAGCCGTCAGGCTGTCCATCCTTCTAATCTCGGCAAGTTTCATGGACAGCCCAAGACAATCCTCAATCTGTTCCAATACATCCTGTATAAATCCCAGCGCCTGCTCGGGTTCCAACTCCTCGCCATTCCAACATTCCGGTTTGGAAGAAACCATGACCCGAACTTCCTTTGGCGACAAAACGGCCGGATAAAACCGCAAATAGTCGTGCTCCTGCCCAAAAAAGTTCCGCAGGGCCACCTCCAAACGATCGCTTCCATAATGCCAACGTTCTGCGATAAAACTATTGCCCTGCGGTATGTGGAGGCGAACATATAAACGGGGCGAATCAGCTCTTTCGTCGCAGCGAAGCAGCCTGTGATTGGCCAGGATGGACTTTTTTGTTGGCGCCATACCGCATAAGAGCTTTTTGATCCATCTTTCCCTGGCCAACTGAAAACGGTGAATCCGGTCCATGTCGTCATTGGAATTATCGGCATGCAACTGCGCGAGCAACTGATAAACTTCCTTGCAGACAGCCCATTGCGCGTCTGCGTCATCGGCGATTTCAAAAATAGGCATCGTTGGGTTGGTTTCGTTTAAGCTGCCGATCAACGATTCGAACGCAGGATGATCATCCAAGGCGATCGCATCAATCTGGTGCTTTTTCATACTCTCCATTGCTTCATCCACGCTCTCGCGGATGCGTGGAGGCTTGAAGCCCATGGCTTCCCATCCTTCCATAGCGGTAAACATGTCTTGCACTCGCGGCTCTTTGGTAACCACCAGCAGTCTATACATGCCCGCACCTCCACGTCATGATGTTTATGGTACATGCATCATTATACTCATATGGCCCTAAAATTACAATATTTCGCGGAATTTAGATCATCGTGAGTAAAACCAACCGTTTTCATGGGATTGTCCGCTACACCGCCTTCCTTGGCAGCGTGATGTCCAGCTCGCTTGCCAGCTCTACCAACGTATCCAAGGCGGTTATGATTTGCTCGGGCTTATGCTCACTGATGACGCAGAAACGGAGCCGCGCTTTGTTTTTAGGTACTGCCGGATACACAGCCGGCGGCACGAAAACCCCTCTTTCCCGCAGCTTGTTGCTTAACAAAAAGGCGTCTTCATCCAAACCTACCATCACGGGGATAATTGCGGAATGCCTGGCCAAGCAAATATCCAAATGGCGCTGTTCCGCTTCTCGTACAAAGGTGTCAATGTTACGCTGGATGGCTTGCATGATAGCGGGTTCACTCCTGAGCAACCGGATGGCGCGGAGGGTGGCCGCCGCCAAAGGCGGCGAAATGCCGACGCTGAACACAAATCCCGGCAAGTTGTAACGCATGTACTCAATAATGGCTTTTGGCCCGGCTAAATATCCCCCGCAAGTCCCCAAGCCCTTGGATAGCGTACCCATTTTAATATCAATATCATCGGGCTCCAAATGGAAATACTCATCCACACCGGCGCCGGTTTCGCCGATTACGCAAGCGCTGTGCGCCTCGTCCACCAGTAAAAAACAACCATACTTTTTCTTCAGCGCCACAAATTCAGGCACATCCGCGATATCTCCATCCATGCTATAAGCGCCTTCAATGATGATCAGCACCTTAGCAAAATGATCCCGCTGGGTGCGAAGAATGCTTTCCAGCGCGGCATGGTCATTATGCGGAAAAGGTTTTGCCGTGGCAAGGCTCAACCTGCATCCCTGCTCAATAGAGTTATGCGCCAGGGCGTCATAGACAATCAAGTCGTCGCGTCCGCAGAAATTTCCAACGAGCGTCACATTGGTAGAGTGCCCGCCCACAAGCACCAGAGCGCTTTCAGCGTGTTTCCAATCCGCTATTTCCCGTTCCAGCTCTTGGTAGAGAGGTGTTTCACCCGCCAGTAAACGGCTGCCGCTGGCACTGGTGCCATACTGGTCAATCGCTTTTTTAGCGGCTTCCTGAACCTCCGGATGACCACTCATACCAACATAATTATAGCTTCCGAAATTCAGCACTTCCCGGCCTTCCATCAGGCTTTTGTCCAGCAGCGGTGTGTCGTGACATACAAAGTAAGGATTTTCGACACCCTCGGTCAGCAATGCTTGCTGCCGCTGAAAAAAAGCCTGAAACTCCGGTGATTCCTCAAAACGGGTAATGGGGCTCGCCTCATCATTGATCTTGCGACGGGCAACATTCTCGTAGGCGACATTGCCGTTGATCTTATCAAACAGCAACGCGCTTAAGTCGTTCACCGTGGTACATCGCCCATATTCCTCCACGGGAATCAACACGTTGAAAAGCTCTTCCACCTTCAATGAAATGGAGAGTACCTGGAGGCTGTCGCCCCCCAACTCATCAATAAAATGAGCATTGGCGTCCAAGGTGTCTTCCGCAATATCCAGCGCCTCCGCATAAAGGGCGGAAACCTTGCGCTTGATTTCGCCTATGGGCATCCCTGTGGGCTGAACCTCCGTAACCTGTATTTCGGCAAGAGGCGGCTCCGGTATCGCCTCTCGCCTTCTGGAAAGGCTCAGTTCCAAATAAGCAATGGTTTTATTCTGTATGCGCTCCTTAAGTTCAACCCGTTTTACCTTGATCCCGTTGACCAGGGGCAGGTTCTCCGGCGTTACCAATACCCGGGTCAGACGCTTTATCGCGGATTGTTTCTCATTAATTTGCATCACGCGGTTAAGGATACCCTCCAAAAACGCTTCATCCTTATAGTGCTCGCCAACGTTTAATATCAGGGTGATATCCTCATATTTTTGATCTTTCCCGGCTTTTTTAACGCCCAGCACCGAATACTGTTCTACGCCTTCCAGCACGGCAAAAACACCTTCCAATTCGTCCGGATGCACGTTTTCTCCGGACTCATTGATGATGATATCCTTGCAGCGGCCTTCCACAAAGACCCGGCCATCCATAGTGAGGCGAACAATATCGCCGGTGGAATACCAGCCGCCCTCCAGTACGTCCGGCGACAGCAATTGTCCGTCCACCATGCGCCCGGTATGGATGGACGCACCCTGGATCAACATTTCGCCGCGTCTTCCGGTGGCGTCGTTTTGGTGAATCCGATACTGTATGTTTCGCAATGGTTTTCCCACAGAACCGGACACCCGCTTGCGAAGGTTCATGGATAATTCCATGCTGGTAATGGATGTTTCCGTCATGCCGAAACCGCAAAGCGTATAATAACCCAAGGCATTTAGCAACTTCAGGTGCTCGCTGGGCGTATGGCTTCCGCCAAGAATAATCACGCGAATCTGGCTGCCCAGTGCGTTGCCGGTAATGCTCTTGAAAAGAACCTTCTCCGCCAGCCACAAGCCGAAAATGGGCATCAACGTCTGAACACCTAGGCTTAGACCCTTCATGATATAAAACATGCCCTTTTTCAATTTGCTTTCTTTAGCAAGCTTTTTTTGGATGGTGGTACATAGGTTGTTTGCCAGCAGCGGCACGGCAACCAGCATCTCTACGTTGCAGCGGCGGATCGTTTCCACGATGGTTGCGGGCGCTCTATCTTTTAAAAACACATTGGTGTATCCGACAAACCCTATCCACAACAGATTGGCAAAAAGGCCCAGCACATGATGGAAGGGAAGAAAAGCGAGTATGCGCGAACTCTTGTCTATGATGATACGGGCATTATCGTTATAAACGATCAGGCAGCTAAGCGCCTGTTCCGCAACAGAGCGGCCGTTGTACACATAAATACGGCTGGTACCTGTGGTTCCGCTGGTGCATAGCGCCACAGCGTCCGCGTAATCCGGTATAAAGCTTTCCACTGCGGGCGCAGCAAACAGGTCCGAAGCCCTGACAATTTGGACGTTCTCCAACCTTCGCTCCTTTGTTGTCACCATCACGGAACATCCTGCCTGCTTCAACAAATGAGCGATCATTTCATCTGAAAGTGATATATCCAGCGCCAAAACATTGTATCCCGCCTGAAGCAGCCCCCAAAACACGGGGAACCACTCCTTGCAGGTATCCATTGAGATGCCGACAAATTCTCCTTTTTGGTCCTGGCCGATAACGCCGCGCAAATAAGCGGCGTAGTTCCTGGTCATCTCACGGTATCCGGCATAGGTGATAATCCGCTCCCGACCGTCCACCAGTTCAATGGCGGCAGGTTCATCCTCATGGGCGCAAGTCAACTCAAAAAGGTTGCAGAGGCTCATGTTCTCCCGCAATAACCTGCCTTGTTCATTCATGTCTTGTCTTCCCATGTGACTCATCCTTTCTTCACGTAATAGCCACGTATCACCGCGAAAAAAAATCCGGGATTCAGCAGCGCGTGCAGCCAGCAGGCCAAACGCTGATCCAGCCTTGCCACACGCAGCCTATAGCGCATTTTTCGCCGGACGGTATTCCTGTACACCTTATGCCCCAGCGATTCCGCGGAAAGCCCGTTGCTCTCATCCCGGCATATGGTTTGACAGGCGCTGGCATATTCGCCGCCGTACGGGGATGAACCGGCAGCAGCAACGCGCAGCCGATAGGCTTGGCTACCCCCTTGATGATCGCCGGGTTCAACCACGCATACCGATATTCCGAATGGCTTTGTTTCCATAGCCAGGCATTGAGCATACCCTTCAATGGCATGTTTGCTGGCGGTATATGCGCTTTGAAAAGGGATGCCCAGCACCCCGTTTAGGGAGGAAAACAGCACAAGTCTCCCGCAGCCCTGCGCGCGCATAATGGGCAGCGTATGAGCCACCATGCGCGCCATGCCCAGAAAGTTTGTCCGCATGACACGCTCGTATTCTTCCACGCCGGTTTCTTCGCAAGAGCCTAACACCAAAAGTCCGGCGCAGTAGCATAACACATCCACCTGTCCGGAGATGGAAAGGGCATTCCGAACAAAGCTCTGGCAGCTCTCCCCGCTGGTTACATCCAAAGACAAACAATGCGCGGCAGAGCCGCCGAAATCCCGCAGCATACCGGCTGTGGCAGAGAGCGTTCCATCCCGCTCCGCAAAAGCACGCGATCCGGCAATAACCAACCAACCGGCTTTGAGAAAGGCTTTTGCGGTAGCCAAACCCAATCCGCTGGAAACGCCGATCATCCAGGCGGTTCCTATTCTTTTCACATTGACCTCCAAATAAGTGCACGATAAACAAAGCCAGTAATAAACGTGATTATTATACAGCAGATCGCATAAGGTTGCAAGGGCGGCAAATTCGTTTTGCCGCGCTTTCGGATGGACGCGCCTTATGTTTTTTTCCTCTTCAGCCACTTTTGCCTGCCCATTTCATAATCGGCCTTTTCCGCCGCCGTTTCCGGCAGCAATGCGGGAACGGCGGTAGGTCTCCGGTCCTGGTCCAGTGCGACCAGCGTTACAAAAGCCCGATTCACCAGCTTTCGCTCTCCGCCATTCTCCATTTGCTCCACAAAGGTCTCAACGCAAACCTCCATACTGCTGCGGCCGGTATGGATCATGCGGCCCTGCAGCAGTACCACGTCGTTCAGATTTGCGGAAGCCAGAAACTCCAAATGGTCCACTGCGGCCGTGGTCACCTGACAACCGCTGTGCTTGCGCGCGACCACGGCCGCCACGACGTCAATCCATTGCATCAGAAGCCCGCCGAACAGCTGAAAACTTGCGTTGACATTCATAGGCAAGATGATCTGAACCTGTTCCGCACGGCTATAGCTGACAGTGCGCGCTTCACTCCGTTGCTTATCAACCTGTTTCAACCGCTTTCCCTCCCTTGTTTTTCGTAAGGGGTATCGACTCCTCCTGCGGAATCAACAAACCCTTCAGCGCTTCCCGGTACTCTTCACAAAGGAGCCGCGATTGAAAACCCGTTGCAAACAGAAGGTTCTTACGTGGCATGGGGTGCAGCATGAACAGATCCGGAAATTTTTGGATTAAGCGGCTTAGCATGGCCGATCCGGATAGACCCCTTTTCATGGCAACGTCCATCTGGGACAATGCCAGCGCTTCCCGGGCAAGCAGTTTCAAGTGCCGTCCGGGCACCACCATGAAGGAACCATCAGGCTCGTCATCCACGGCGGCAAGATGAATCCTATCATCCATGAAACGCGAAAAATCAGGCACGGCTTGCCGACAAACCGGGTGTTCCATCGTATCAAAATCAACCCACGCATAATGGGAAAACTCCGGAAATGTATGCATGGAGCGGGACAGAAGCAAAAACGTGCTCCGCTGAAAATGCTGCAAAGGCGTCATGCCTTCATGCAGCAGCGTGCGCGGCAAAAGCGCGTTGTCCGGATAACTGAATGTATTTGGAAAGCGCATCCGCAAAGAATGCTCCTGCCGGCCCCCGGCATACACCAGCATAGGCAGGCGTCCCAAAGCCCGTAAATGCCCAAATCGCAGCATATAGTGCTGTGCAGGTTTCAACGCGTCCGGAAGATCCACAAACGCCGTCACCAGCAAAGTCAGCTGTTTTTTTGCGCGGTTCATCGTTTTCGTGGCGATCTGCCCAAGCCAAAGGCCGGCAGGCATTTTTTGCGGATAGCTATCCTCCGTGGGAAACAAGCCCATGGTCCCGTGCTCGCTCACCCGCTTATTATGGAAGTCCAAACCCGCAAATTGCTCGAAACGTCCCAAATAGTGATTAGGAAGCTGATCATCCCTTGGCATATACAGCCAAGGCGGCTCTTGCGCCCGCGCAGGCCATAGAAGCGCCTTATCCAGTGAATACGCGGAAAAGCCAGCCACAAAAGCCGCGATCGATAAAAACCGCTCCCGGGTTTCGGCTTGACGTAAAAAACCGATAGCGCCAAAAACAACGCCGGGGTTGAGAAGCATAGTCTTCACAGGGGCTGCGGCGCAAACCAGCGGCAGCCCGCGCACAATAGAAACCGCGTCAACCCCGTTCTCGTGATGAAAAGAGCCCCAAGCCGGCAAGTACGCCTGTGGCGGAAACCCATCCGCCTGAGCGCTCATAAAACCCGTCAGCAAGGCATTCGGCCTACGGAGTCTTCGCAGCCGGGAAAAGAGACCCCGGTCCCATCTTTCCGAAAAAAAACAGGGGCCTCGCAAAGCAAGAAAATGCGTTTCATCGGTCAGGAGGGGTAAGACACCCTGTAAACCTTCCGCTTCCGGATAAAACAACATTGTTCGTTGAAGCGTTACGCCGCCTATGGCCTCCCGGGGCAGCTCTTCCAGCGCGGCTTCCATCCCCAAGGGAAGCGCGAAGCGCAAACAAAAGGGACTCGCCGCATGAGACACGGCATCCAACACCGTATCCACCAACGCATCCAGCCCTTTACAGCCGAACAGAACCACCAGTAAACGGACCCCCAGCATAGAAACTCCTATAGCGCATTTTGCTTCACAATTATAGAATACGGGCTCTTTTCCGTCAAGCCGGCTCCTGCACAGATGCCGATTGACATTCTCTTTCGTATTGCGTATGATGAACCCGATGCGATGGAGGCTTGCCATGAAGATCCTAATCACCGGCGCCAAAGGCTTTATCGGCAAAAACCTATTGTCTGCCCTCCGTTCCGGTACGGAGACGCGCCCATCCGTTGTTCTGCCCGCGGACCTGGACACTCCGTGGGAAGACCTGGCTGCCGCCTGTGCCGAGGCGGACTTTGTATACCATTTGGCAGGCGTCAACCGGCCGAAGGTAGAAACGGAGTTCCAGGAAGGGAATGCGGATTTCACGGCGCGGCTTCTCACCATGCTGGAGGCAGGCCGTCATCCTCCGCTGCTGCTGACCAGTTCCACCCAGGCCAGCCTGGACAACCCTTATGGCCGCAGCAAGCGAAAGGCGGAGGAAGCCGTGCGCGCCTATGCCAAACATACCGGCGCGCCGGTGTATATCTACCGGCTGACCCACGCCTTCGGCAAGTGGAGCCGCCCGAACTATAACAGCGCGATAGCCACGTTTTGCCACAACATCTCCCGCAATCTGCCCGTTCAGGTTCATGATCCCGCCGTCTTCCTCCAGCTCAGCTACATTGACGATATCATCGGCGAGTTCCTCCGCGCCTTGAACGGCGATCCCGTACGGGATGGAGATTTCTGCCATGTATATCCCGTATATACGGTATCCCTTGGCGAGGTTAAGAAGCTGCTCATCCACTTTCGGGACAGCCGCGAAAAACTGGATGCGATGGACCAGTCGGACCCTTTTACACGGAAGCTTTATGCCACCTATCTAAGCTTTTTGCCGACCGAGGATTTTACCCGTTTCCCAAAAGTTCACACAGACGCCCGGGGCTCCTTTACGGAACTCTTGCATATGAACGGATATGGTCAGATCAGCTGCAATGTAATCCTTCCGCATACGATCAAAGGGGAACACTGGCACCATACCAAGCACGAAAAATTCATCGTCGTTTCCGGAGAGGGTGTAATCCGGTTCCGCAGGGCCGATGACAGCGGCGAAACGCACACATATCAGGTGTCCGGCGCCTTACCCGCCATTGTGGATATACCGCCCGGATATACACACAACATTGAAAACACGGGCGACACCCCCATGATCACCCTAATGTGGGCCAATGAACCTTTTCATCCAGACCGTCCGGATACTTACCCCATGCCGGTGCAGCCGTGACAACGCGAAGAAGCTTCTTCACGATTGGGCCCTCGCACGGAACGAATACGCCGCTCATGGGGAATCGCCCGCGCCAACGGTGCTGCCCTCCTGTAAAAATTACATGACAGAACCATGGTTTTCATGTATAATTAGTCTTAATATCATCTGTATTGTTAAGGAGGTAGTATCTGGTATGAAACGTATCCAACTTTCAAGGTTGCTCTGCTTTGCGATGGCGGCGTTGCTGCCCCTCGCCGCCCTGGCGGAATCCCCGGATTCTTCCTGGATGGATCGGGCATGGGAAGAGGGTAAACAAATCGTCACCACTTTCACCGTCACCCCGGGTGAACTTTTAGCCACTGAAACGGCCGTGACGGATCTCTTCAATGCGGCCGCCCTCAGCATTTTAGGCCAAAAGGATAATTTTGGCAGCCTCGCTTTACTGTTGAACGGCAAAGAAGTACTAACATTAAACGGGGAAAGCCGCGAGCAGGGGTTGTATGTGCAATCCGAACTGTTCGGCGATACAATGCTTTACCTGGATTGGGACGGACTTCAGGCGCTGCTGGAAAACATGATGGAAGGCGCGGCGCCAGGCGCGTCCGCCGGCTTCTCCTCCCAGTTTAAAACTTTTCGCGATGCGCTGTCCGGAAAACTCCCCAGCATGGAAGCCGCCCCGCAAACACCGGAGGAAGCAAAAGCCATGATTCTTCAGGTATATGCTGAAGACGAAGCCATGGTCAGCTGGATAAACGGTCTTATGGACCGAATGATCGTTACCGAAGGCGAATTTACCGGCCCCGACCATGACCCGGCTACGCAGAAGTTCGAGCTTCTTATTACGCAGGATGACATTGCCGCCATCATGGATACGCAATACATGAAGGATCTGATAACACCTCAGCTTCGCAGCGGCTCTCCGGGTCTCACGGAGGAAGAGCTTCAGGTCCAGGTGGAAAAAGCGCTGGCTGAAGGTAAGGAAGCTATATCCAACTCGTCGATACAGATCCCAATTACCGAGCTCGCCAACGAGGGCGTGCTGGTTTCAGTGGAAATACCCATTGTGGTTGAGATAAAAGAACAAACGTGGGACATCGAAAAAAATGAGTTTACGGAAATTTCCGATACGGCGATGATGCCTATCCAGTATTGCCGGCTGACCGCAGAGGATGTAACAAAACATACATTTTCCTTTATAGGCGAAACCGGCGGAGCCGTCGTCTTTTCATTGCGAGGCGTGTGCAATGAAATCGATGAAAAGCATTGGGACTTCTCTGGAGATCTCATGGCCGACGCCACGGAGGTAAACCTCAAGGGCAGTTGTACCACCGAAAGCAATGCGGATATTCTGGACTTCACCCTGGCCGTCAGCGGCGCCGATATGTTCCGGCTGGGCTTGCTCCTGCAGGACAGCGGTGAAGCCTATGATGTTCAGGTGGATTTGTATGTTACTCCGGCGCTTCTGGGCATGAACCTGGACGCTTCATCCCTAGGATCCGCCAAGCCGTTGGTCAGCCTCAATACCCACACCACCGTTCAAGAGCCGGACGGACGTTTTGAAGCGTTTCGAACAGCGACGCCCGAAACATCAAAGGAACTCATGAAGATGTCGCCTGACGAATGGAATAATTACGGAATGGAAATCAACACCAACGTCACAAAGGTGCTGTACGCCGTCATGGCGGAACTCCCCACAAGCGTACTGACCCTGGTAGCTCCCGCTTTGTTTGACTAGGTTTCTTGACTCCCTTATGGAAGAGCCTCCGGGCCGGGAACCCTCCGCCCGGAGGGCTCTTTTATTATTCGCCTTTCATTTCTTCGCCTTGCGCTTCGCTATCTTCCGCCTGATCCGGCCCGCCTCCGGCCGACCGGATATCCTCCGCCGTAAGCAGCATCAACTCATCCCTGGTAACGTTCTCCAACCTGGCCAACCGGTTCGCCTGGGCGCTTACAGCACGCTCAAACAGGTTGCGCACACCCCGGGCATTGCCGAAGCCCTTCGTATCCAAGCTGAACAGCGCCAAAAGCGCGCGGAGCATCTCTGTCGCCTCCTGCGCCAAACAATAGCCGCTTTTTTGGCATCGCATATTAAAAATCTCCATCATTTCCGCCACGTCATAATCCGGAAAAAATAAAAATCGATTAAAACGGCTTTCCAAACCAGGGTTGGAATGCACAAAGGCCTCCATCAATTCCGTATAGCCCGCCACGATGATAATCAGGTCCTCCCTGTGATCTTCCATGGCCTTGAGAAGCGTATCCACCGCTTCCTGCCCAAAATCTGTACCTCCTCGATTGGTGAGCGCATAGGCCTCGTCAATAAAAAGCACTCCTCCCATGGCTTTCGTAACGACCTCCATGGTCTTGATGGCTGTCTGTCCGACATATCCCGCCACCAGCCCGCTGCGATCCACCTCCACCAACTGTCCTATGGACAGGATGCCCAAGCAGCGAAAAATACGGGCCATCAGCCTTGCAATCATGGTTTTGCCGGTGCCCGGGTTTCCTGAAAAGACCATGTGCAAGGACAACTCCTCCACGGGCAAGTTGTTTTGCTTGCGCAGTTTCCGTACAGTCACCAAATTGACGAGGCTCTCCACCTCCTTCTTCACGGAGGCGAGCCCGATATACTCGTTCAACTCCTTCTTCAGATCCTCCAAAACCTCATCCTGCCGCTCAGCCCGGGTATCATCCGCGCCTGACCGGCTTCCGCCGGTTTCTTGAGGCAGGTGATCCATAACATCTCCAAGCGCTGCCATAGAATCATCCGGAGTCCG
>WRHG01000026.1 GCA_009783365.1 Clostridia bacterium
CCGCTAGCAATGCCTTTACGCGGCTAGGGTCGATTTCGCCTGGACAGCAGTCTCTCATGCCGCTCCGGGTCGGCCTTCCGCACCATGATCTCCAGTTCCTGGTCGCCCATGGCGGTGTTGCGGCCTTCCTCGTAGTGAGCGTCTACCATTCCCTTTACTTTCAGCACCGTGGGGTCCTTCTTATCCACAGTGTGGGGAGGTTTAAGGCGGAAATACGCGTTCATCCAGTGGGCGATGCCCGCCAAGCCGCTATGGCTGTCCACCGCCACGGAGGCCGGTCGGTTTAAAATGGCCGAGGTGTTAAAGATGTTGTAAATTTCTTCGTCCTTCAGCATACCATCCGCGTGAATGCCGGCTCTGGTTACATTGAATTGGCGGCCCACAAAGGGCTGGCGGGGGCTGATTTCAATGCCCACCTCGCCCTCCATGTACTCGGCGATTTCCGTGATGGCGGACAGGTCCATTCCGCCCGTCTCCCCGCGCATGGCCTGATACTCGACAGCCATGGCTTCCAGGGGGCAGTTGCCCGTCCTTTCGCCAATGCCCAACAGGGAACAGTTTACGCTGGAGCAGCCGTAGAGCCATGCGGCGCCCGCGTTGGCCACCACTTTATAGAAGTCGTTGTGCCCGTGCCATTCCAGCTGCTCGCTGGGGATCTGCGCATAGTGATTCAAGCCGTAGATGATGCCGGGCACGCTGCGGGGCAGGGCCACGCCGGGGTATGTGCAACCATAACCCATGGTATCGCAGGCCCGTACTTTAATGGGGATGCCGCTTTCCCGGGAGAGAGCCATCAGCTGTTCCGCGAAGGGCAGCACAAAGCCGTAGAAATCCGCCCGGGTTATGTCCTCCAGATGGCAGCGGGGAACGATGCCACGATCCAGCGCGGCTTTTACAATGCCCAGATATTGATCCATGGCTTGGCCGCGGGTAAGGCGCATTTTTTTGAAAATGTGATAATCGCTGCAGGAAACCAGGATGCCTGTCTCTCTCACGCCGGCGGCTTTCACCAGTTGAAAATCCTTCTCGCTGGCGCGAATCCAGGTGGTGATCTCCGGAAAAGGCAGGAGCAGCGCCTGGCACGCTTCAAGGGCTTCCCGGTCGCTATGCGTGTAAAGGAAGAACTCACTCTGCCGTACCAGGCCCTTTGGCCCGCCCAGCCGGGAAAGCAGCTTAAACAAATGTACGATCTGAGCCGGAGTGAATGGACTCACGCTCTGCTGGCCGTCGCGGAAGGTGGTATCCGTCATCCAGATTTCCGCGGGCATGGCCATGGGAACCACCCGGTTGTTAAATGCGATTTTGGGAATGGACTGATAATCAAAGATTTCACGGTATAGGTTGGGTTCCGCCACATCCTGGAGCTTATACTGGTAATTGGCCTGCATGAGCAGGTTATTTTTCTTGCTGAATGTAATCATGTGCTTCCAGGGGCCGAACCCCTGGGTTCACCTCCTGTTTTGTTTGTTTTTGCCTGCGGGTATGCCCTGTCAGCCCTGGCTGACGAAGGCGCCGATCCTGCGCAGGCCTTCGGCGATCTCCTCGTCGCCGGTAGCGTAGGTCAGGCGGCAATACCCTTCCGCCATGAAGGAATCCCCCGGAACCACAGCCACATGCTGCTGATTCAGCAGGGCGGCGGCAAAGCCAGCGCTGTCCCTGATCAAGACGCCGCCAAGGGACCTGCCCAGCAACCCCTGGATGTTCATCATCACGTAAAAGGCTCCTTCGGGCTTGCGGCAGCTGATCCCTTTCATGGCATTCAGCCCGGACACCAGCAGATCCCGCCGCCGCTGAAAGGCTTGCCGCATTTCTTCAACGCAATTCTGCGGCATGGTGAGGGCATAGGCCGCCGCATGCTGTGCCGGAGCGTTTGCCGAGGAGGTTGCCTGACTCTGATAGTTGCTCATGGCGGATATTACTTCTCTGGGACCGGCTGCATAGCCGATGCGGAAGCCCGTCATGGCATAGGTTTTGCTGACGCCGTTTATAAGGAGGGTTCGTTCCTTCACCTTGGGGTTCAGGGAGGCGACGCTCACATGCCTGAGGCCGTCATAGACCAGTTGTTCGTAAATCTCATCGGAGATGATATAAAAATCCTCTTTAACACAAAGGTTCGCCAACCCCTCCAGCATTTCGACGGGCCAAACGCAGCCGTTTGGGTTGCTGGGCGAAGTGAGAATAAAGGCCTTGGTTTTAGCGGTAATCGCGGCGCCGATGCGCGCCAGGGGAGGGATGTAACCGGACTCCTCTTCGGCCTCTACAAAAACAGGCTTTCCGCGGGCCATTCGGACCATTTCCGGATAGCTGACCCAGCAGGGCGTCGGGATGATTACCTCGTCCCCTTCGTTCAGGAGGGTTTGAAGAGCCGTGTAGATGGAGTGCTTCGCACCGTTGGACACAATGATTTCATCCCGGGCATAGGCAAGGCCGTTGTCCCGCTGGAGTTTCCGGATGATGGCGTCCCGCAGCGCCAGTGTGCCCGGAACCGGGGTATAGCGGGTCATTCCAAGATCCAGCGCTTCCTTCATAGCATCCCGGATGGGCGCCGGGGTATCAAAATCCGGTTCGCCCGCGGCGAAACCGATGATTTTTTCACCCTGGGCTCGCAGTTCCTTCACTTTGGCGTCCAACGCCAGGGTGGCGGAAGGAGCGATTTGACGGCAAACCTCTGATATACCTAAGGGCATGAGACATTCCTCCTGTTCGCATCCGGGTTAAAATGACGGAATTCAGTTTTTTCCATGCAATTTCAACTGCCAAGCGATAAGGGATCGCATCTTGTGATGCTCAAGACACATTGTATCATAGTTGGTTTCCGGCGTAAAGCATAAAAGCCGGCAAATGTTGAATAATTTTAAAATGAATTTGTGCGTGAAAAAAATTTCATTTTTAAGAATCTTACATTAGGTTGAAACCGGGATGTCCCGGAAGACCCGTCAAAGAGGTTTCCGGCGTGTTTCATCTTCCGTTGGGATGTGGTATGATACTGACAGCGGGTAAACCCCGCGGAAAGCGCTGGGAAGAAGATGAAAAAAATGAAACATAACATCGCTGCGTTCTTTTGCGCCATGATCATTCTCGGGTTATCCGCGGCATACGCTACGGCTGACGGGGAACAGGAGAAGCTACAAATCGCGGAGCCTATTCAAGAGTATACCTCCATGGACTTGAGCCCCTACCGCGGCAAGGCCCTGTTTCTTAATTTTTTCACGGAATGGTGTCCCTATTGCATGCAGGAGATGGATAGCATCCGGGAAATTCATGAGCAATATGATCCGGAGGCGTTTCAGGTGATTTTGGTGCATGTGTGGGATGGAGAGGACGCGTCCAATACGGAGAGCATTAAGCGGCGGTTCGGCATGCAGGACATGACCTTCTATGAGGATGAGAAGGCGGAGGTTTTTCGGGCTTTGGGGTTTCAGGGGTATCCTACCAGCCTGTTCCTTGATCAGGAGGGATTCCTCAGCCAGTATCATTCAGGGCCTCTCAGCCGCGAGGCCATGGCTTCCGCCGTGGAAAGCATGGGCGTTACAAGGCTCCAGGCCGGAGAAGGCGTCCAATGATTGATTTATCGGCCTTTGTTCCCCGGGCTTCCCTCTGGGCCATGCTGGGAGAGGGGTTGCTGGCCTTTATATCCCCCTGCGTGCTGCCCATGCTGCCGGTATACGCCCTGTACCTTGTGGGGGGCAACACGGAGACGGGGGAGGAACGCGCCCGTTGGGGCTTGGTGCTTCGCCGCTGCTTGGGCTTGGCGCTGAGTTTTATCGCGCTATTTACACTCATCGGCGCGGGAGCGGGTTTCCTGGGCGGCGCGCTGAAAAACGCGGATCGCGGATTGCTGGACATCGTCAGCGGTGGGCTGATGATCATTTTCGGCCTGTGGATGCTGGACCTTTTCCATTGGAGCGGGCCGCGGCTCCCCGGTGGTATTGGCGGAAAAATGACCTCTATGAACGGCTTTTGGGGCGCCTTTGCCGTGGGGATCCTGCTGGCCCTGTCCTGGACCCCGTGTCTCACGCCGCTGCTGGGCAGCGCGCTGGTGCTGGCCGCCTCCTCGGAGGGGGCGACCATGTGGACGGGGATGCTGCAATTGGCGGTCTTCGCGCTGGGGCTGGCTTTGCCAATGATATTGTTCATCATGCTGTACCAATGGCTTAGGGAGGCCTTAAGCAGGCTCCGACGCTATCAGGGGCTGCTGCGCCGAGCCGGCGGAGCCCTGATGATCGTCTATGGGCTATACAAGGCGATCTCTGCGATGGTGAGGTGATCCGTTGTTTCCTTGGGCCGCATTTTTGGGATATACTTTTGTTTCGGCCCTCACGCCGGGACCCAACAACATCATGGCCATGAGTTGCGCGGCGCGGGTGGGTTTGCGAAAGACGCTGCCTTTTGAGCTGGGTATCCTGACGGGATTTTCACTGGCCTCGGTTCTTTGCGCGGTCTTCTGCGCTTTCCTGTCCTCTGCAATCCCCGCCGTCCAGCTTCCCATGAAAATCCTTGGGGCGATATACATGCTTTACTTGGCTTACAAGATCTTTCGTATGCCAAAAATCGTTCGTGAAAGGGACGAAGCCGGTTACGGCTTCGTGACCGGCGTGGCGTTTCAGTTCATCAATCCCAAACTCTACGTATATTGCATTGTCGGCATGCAGGCTTATGTTCTGCCCCATTTTGCCGGGCACTGGACGCCCGTGTTGGGCTTTGCGCTGCTGTTAGCCTTTATCGGCTTTACGTGCACCATGACCTGGGCCGCTTTCGGGTCCTTCTTCAAGGTTCTTTTTATCAAACACGCAAAAGTGACCAGCGCTGTGATGGCGCTGTTTCTTTTGTATTGCGCCCTGTCCCTTTTCCTTTGATTCAGCCGGCGCGGGCGCGGAAGATGCAGCAGGTCATTACGCCGTCGCTGACGAAGAAGTTGAAACAGATGGAATAGGGAAGGGTGTTGGTGAAAATCATGTTGATATCGCCGCCGCCAACAGCCGCGTCATAACCTTTGGGGATATATTTGATGCCGACGTTTGCGTGTACCTTCCGATGATTCACATAGAGGGGTACCCTTATAACGGTGTTATACACGGTGGTGTTCACCTGGCAGGTTCCGCCGCCGAAGCCCATCAGGGCATGAGGGCTCATAATGGGTGCTGGTTTGTATCCTGTGGATTTGCGGTAGGGCCCGATGTACTTGTAGGCGTCGTACTGCTCTCCCGGGTACAGTACGCTGCCGGAAACCATGGAGGTGGACAGGTAGATGTTCCAGTTGCGGCCCCAGTATTGCAGGGTTTTTGCGCCCACCGCATAGTAGGTGGTCATCACGCTGATGAGATCGCCGGGTTGGGCCTGGTCGTAGGGTACCACTGGAATGGTACTGACGATGTCCTCCTCGGTGATATAGCCGGTAGTACGCCAGTAGGGCGTTTTATAACGGCCCTGCTCGTCTGGCAGTTCCACGCATAGCGCGGAGCCTGGATTCATGGTTTTTAAAATCTTTTTGCCGTTGTCGCCATAGCTGCGGATGTCCGTGGTGCGGTTCACAAACGCCAGCAATGGATAGATGATGCAGCCGGGAATGTCGCCCGCGTAGGGGTCGAGCCGGTCCCATTTAAACAGGTGGTCGGTGCGGATGTAGCCCGCGCGGTTTTTATACATCGCGTAGTTCCAGTCCCCCTGGGTGTGGCTGACGATAACCTCCTCATAGAGCGGTACATTGCAGATAAAGCGGCTCCGCTCGTCGGGTTCCCGGTATAGGGCAGTGCCCCGCACCGCATAGGCTTTAAAATTGCGAGTAAAATTTTTTACGTCGTCATCGGCGGCAGCCGGAACCTCCCGGACGGGCCCGGCGGAAGCGCCCACGACGCCCCTGCTCGCATCATAATCCCGGATGTCTGAAAGGTACTTGGAAAGAACATACCCTTCGATACGCTTGGTGCGGATCTTGCTCCACTCCGCCCCCAGGTCAAGGATATAAACCAGAGAGTCTTTGGGGAGGCTGTATATGCCTTTGTATTCCTGGCCGGGTCCGTTGCGTACTTTCAGGGTGACGGCGGCGATCGCCACATACTTTTCTTCTTCCCGACCGGCTTCTTCGCCGGCAGCCGACAGTTCCTCGTCCAGGTTTTGCATCAAAGCCGGGTCATCCTCCAGGAGAACTTCCATTTCCATCTCTGCAAAGGCGCTCCATAGCGGACAAAGCAATAGCGCCAGCGACAGGAACAGGAATAAGCGGCGGGTGGCGGTCATCATGACGAAACTCCTTTGCCGTAAGTAGGTCTGGTACGAAAGATCATAACGGATTCCAAGCATATTATAGTTTTTTTGGTTCCGTTCGTCAACCGGGCATTCGATTCAGCCCGGCTCTTGCTTCAGCGGTCAGCCCGCCTTTTCATCGGGGTTTTTCAGTTTGGTAAAGATCATGCGGCCGGCGCTGGTTTGCAGCACGGTGGTAACCACTGCTACAACGCTTTCGCCCAAGCGTCGGCGGCCGTTGTCCACAACGATCATGGTACCGTCGTCCAGGTATGCCACGCCCTGTCCCGGCTCCTTGCCCTCCCGGACGATTTGCACGGTCAGTTCCTCGCCCGCCATCAGCATGGGCTTCACAGCGTTGGCCAGCTCATTGATGTTAAGCACCTTAAGGCCTGTGACACAGGCCACCTTGTTTAAGTTGTAGTCATTGGTCACCACTGTGCCGTCCTGATCCCGGCACAGGCGCAGCAGCTTCACGTCCACCTCGGTTACGTCCTCATAGTCGGTTTCATCCACGATGATCGAGTGCCCTTGCTCCTTCTGCAGCTGATTCAGCACATCCAGGCCCCGGCGGCCCCGGGCTCTGCGGAGACTGTCGCCGCTGTCGGCGATGTGGCGCAGTTCCGCCAGTACGAATTGAGGGATGATAATCTCGCCTTCCAAAAAGCCTGTTTTCACAATATCCAAGATCCGGCCGTCAATGATCACCGACGTATCTAAAATCTTTTTGGCCAAGCCGGGGGCAGGCTGACTTTCCGGCCCGTTCAGGTACTCGTCATCCTCCGTGAAAAACAGGGGTACGCTATCGGTCATCGCCTTGTCTGCCTCCGCGTTTTGAAGACGGCGGCGCATGCGCCGGCCGAGCTGCCGTCCTTCCCGATAACGCCGGAAGCCCATTTGCGCGCCGATAGCGCCCAGCACCAGGTAGATCAAGGCGCTTACGCTGAGGGTTACCAGTGAGGCGCCTGTGGAGAGCACCAGCTGGGTTAAGAGAGCGGCGATGGCCAACCCCAGGAGGAGGCCGGCGGCGGTAAAAACCACCTGGTGAAGGGGCCTATGCTCCCAGCGGCGTACCACGGCCGCCGCGAGCTTCATGGTTCTTTCGATGATTGCGCTGGATGCAAGGAAAAATAAAAGACCGCCCAGCAAACCCAAGATTGCGAAAAGAAGGAGCGGAAAGTAGACCTGAGAAGCCATGCGAAGGTTGAAGCGCTCCAGCAAAGGAAAGAGCAGGGATGCCGATCCCAAGCCAACGCCCACACCCAGCAGGGTGATCAGCAGGCGCATGATCCTTTCCATAAATTTGCTTTTCATCATAGGGGGTTCCTTCTTTCCATGCGTAATGGCAGGTAAAGGATACTGGCTTAAGCATCGTTACGGCGAGATGATCGCCAGCGCCTGCATCAAGGTATCCACTCCGGTCATGCGTACCCCTGGGACAGGTTGCAGGCGCTTCAGATTTTGGCTGGGCAAAAGAACCTCCGTAAAGCCCAAGCGGGCGCATTCCTGTACCCTGCGTTCCGCTTGGGCCACAGGGCGAACCTCGCCGCAGAGGCCGACCTCGCCCATGCAGCAGAGTACCGGGGAAAGGGAAAAGTTACTCAAGCTGGAGGCTACGGCAACACAGACGGCCAGATCGGCGGCGGGATCATCCAGTTCCAGCCCGCCCGCCACGTTCACATATACGTCTTGGTCAAACATCTTCTTTCCCGCGCGTTTCTCCATGACGGCCAGCAGCAGGGCTATCCGGCTGGAATCCATACCCCCTACGGTGCGCCGGGGGACGGCGTAGAAAGAATGGGCCGCCAGTGCCTGTAAATCGCACAGGATGGGGCGGTTACCGCCCATTGCGCAGAATACTACGCTGCCGCTGGCTCCGCGAGCCCGTTGAGACAGCAGGGTTTCGCTTGGGTTTGGAACGGGAATCATGCCTTCCCGCCGCATTTCAAACACGCCCAGTTCGTTGACAGAGCCGAAACGGTTTTTCACCGCCCGCAGCAACCGGTATTCGTGTTGATGATCGCCCTCAAAGTACAGCACCGTATCTACCATATGCTCCAGCACGCGGGGGCCCGCCAGGTTTCCCTCTTTGGTGACATGTCCTACCAGAAATACTGCCACGCTGTTTTGTTTGGCATAGCGAAGCAATGCGGCGGCGCACTGCCGCACCTGAGATACGCTGCCCGGGGCGCTGGGACTGTCCTCTGACACCATGGTTTGAATGGAATCGATGATCAGGGTATCCGGATGAAGCGCTTCGCTTTTATCCAGAACGCTTCCCACATGGTTTTCCGCTAAAATGTACAGGTTATTCTGCGGAACGCCGAGCCGTGCGGCCCTCATTTTGATCTGCCGTGCGCTTTCTTCGCCGCTGACATAGAGCACAGGGTTGCGCAGGCTCAGGGTACCGGCCACCTGCAAAAGCAGTGTGCTCTTGCCGATGCCCGGGTCGCCGCCCAGCAGGGTAACGCTGCCGGCTACCAGGCCGCCGCCAAGCACCCTGTCCAGTTCTTCATTTCCGGTGGAGGCGCGTAAATCATCCTGATCCTCAACCTGGGAAAGGGCCATCACCTGGGCGTCTCCGCCGCTGTGGAAGCGTTCGGCCTTTTGTGCTGTTTTGCTCTGGGGTTGGGCTGCATTTTTCCGTTCCTGAAATGTGTTCCACTGGCCGCAATCCGGGCAGCAACCAAGCCAGCGGAAGGTTTCATATCCGCAGGAAGCGCATACGAAGCAGGTTTTTTCCTTGGCCAAATGGGACTCCTGTTCCGGTTGCCATGAGCGGCAGCCTATGAATGAGGACAATATGATTGCTGATATAGTATAGCATAAAAAACCGGCTCATGAATGGCCGATTCATGTCTAAACGGTAACATTTCCGGAATTTTCCCGATCGCTTTCAGCCGGGCATTGAAAGTTCAGGGTAAGTCCGGCCGAAAGCACTTGCTTTTTTATCCCGCAAATGCTAGGATAATAGGGTATCATTCCCATGAGGAGGTTGACCCATTATGACGGCTGGACATTGGATTGTCGGAATTTTGTTATTGATATCCGCGCTTATAATGATTGTTACGGTTCTGCTGCAAAGCAGCGAACGCACTGGGCTGGGGGCGGTCAGCGGCGCGGCGGAAACCTTTTTCGGTAAAAACAAATCCCGGGGCATGGAAGCCAAACTGGCGCTCGTCACAAAGATCTGTACGGGTGTATTCATTGGCCTTTCCATCGTGATGATGTTCTTGGGGTAAGCGCGGCGCAGCGAGCCGGCAGCAGCTTTTCATTTGGAAAGCTGCTTTTGTAAATTTTTAAGGAAAAGCGACAGACCGGCTGCAGGCGGGAGGATAAACATCATGAAGTTGATGATTCAGATTCCTTGTTTTAATGAAGCTGATACGCTTCAAATCGCTTTAGACCAATTGCCGAAGGCCATTGCGGGTATTGAGCAGCTGGAAATCCTGGTCATTGACGACGGCTCTGAAGACAAAACCGTACAGGTGGCTCGCGAGTGGGGCGTAAACCATATTGTTTCTTTAAAGCATAATCAAGGCCTGGCTAAGGGCTTTATGGCGGGAATTGATGCCTGTCTGCATCTTGGCGCGGATATTATCGTAAATACCGATGCGGATAACCAGTATTGCGGTGAGGATATTGAAAAGCTTGTGCGACCCATTTTGGAAAAGAAGGCGGATATGGTGATCGGCCAGCGCCCCATCAACGAAACAGAGCATTTTACCAATCGAAAAAAGACCTTTCAAAAATTGGGAAGCTGGGTGGTGCGCTTGGCCTCCAACACTCAAGTGCCGGATGCGCCCAGTGGTTTTCGCGCTTTTTCCCGTGAGGCTGCGTTGCGCTTGAATGTGGTGAATGAATATACTTATACCCTGGAAACCATTATTCAGGCAGGCTGGAGCCGTACAGCCATAGCGTCCGTACTTGTGCGGACCAACCCGGAGCTGCGTCCGTCCCGCTTGTTTTCCGGTATGTGGAAATACATTCAACGCTCCGCAACGGTTATTGTCCGCGCCTTTGCCATGTATAGGCCCATGCGATTTTTTGGGATTATCGGCGGTATATTTTTTCTGGCGGGCATCATACTGGGAGTTCGCTTCCTGACATACTATTTCCAGGGTATGGGGAACGGACATGTTCAGTCCCTCGTCCTTTGCGCTGCGCTTCTTATGATCGGCATGCAGATTTTTATCACCGGCATTCTGGCGGACATCCTTTCCGGCAACCGTAAGCTGCTGGAGGATGTGCAGTACCGCGTGCGAAAAATGGAATGTGAAAAGGCGAAAGCCGTAACGGCTGTCCAAATGGAGGACGTTGAATGAAGCGTTATCACATCGCCGTGGTGGGCATCGGATACGTGGGGCTTTCGGGTGCGGTGCTATTAGCGCAGCGCCACTTTGTCACGGCGGTGGATATTCTTCCGGAGCGTGTGGAAATGCTTAAGCGTAAAGAGTCTCCCATCGCTGATCAGGAAATAGAGAAATACCTAACCACACGGCAACTCAACCTGAAAGCCACAACAAATCTTGAGGAAGCCTGCGCTCAAGCGGATTTTGTGGTTATTTCGACTCCTACCGACTATGATCCAGTGAAGAATTATTTCGACACCAGTACGGTGGAAGCCGTTATTCAGCAGGTGCAGGCTGTAAGTCCCATGGCTGTTATTGTGATTAAATCCACTGTGCCGGTTGGGTTTACCCAAGGGGCTGTTCGACGTTTTGGATGTACCCGGCTTTTATTCTCGCCGGAGTTTTTGCGGGAGGGTCATGCGCTTTATGACAATTTATATCCAAGCCGCATCGTGGTAGGGATTCCAAAAGGTTGTGAGCATCTCCGGGAGGCTGCGGATACCTTTGCGGGGTTGTTGGCGGAGGGTGCCCTCCGGCAAGACGTGCCTAAGCTTTGCATGGGTTCCACCGAGGCGGAGGCGGTAAAGTTATTTGCCAACACCTATTTGGCGCTTCGGGTATGCTATTTTAACGAATTGGATACCTTTGCCGAGGCGCATGGGCTTAACACCCGGCAATTGCTTGAGGGAACAGGGTTGGATCCTCGTATTGGCAATCATTACAACAATCCTTCCTTTGGTTACGGCGGCTACTGCCTGCCTAAGGATACGAAGCAACTTTTGGCCAATTACGAATGCATTCCCGAGAAGATTATAAGGGCCATTGTGGAATCCAACCGAACCCGCAAGGATTTTGTAGCTGAACAAATTCTAAAAAAAGCGGGTTTATATACTGAGGACAGGGGGTATTTGAGCCATGATAACGTTGTTGTAATCGGCATCTATCGGTTGACTATGAAATCAAATTCAGACAATTTTCGCCAGAGCAGCGTGCAGGGCGTTATGAAGCGTTTAAAAGCCAAAGGCGCCGTAGTGGTTGTCTACGAACCTACACTTCCTTCCGGTTCGCTATTTTTCGGCAGCGAGGTTGTGGGTGATTTGGAGCGGTTTAAGGCCATATGCCATGTGATCGCAGCCAATCGGTATTGCCATGACTTGGATGATGTGCAGCAGAAGGTGTATACGCGAGATTTATTCCGCTGCGATTGAGCATGGTTGGTGAAACAAAGCGGAAGGAAAGGGTATCTGTTTCAATTCTGCAAGGCGGCGGATGGATCCGGCTATCAAACCATGTTTTTGAGGTTCTTCCTGATGCGGATTATTTGCTCTTTTCGGACAGTCAGTCAGATGCGATCATTTTTACTTTTGCTAAAAACTTCTTTCGGGTTGGAGAATGTTTATATTTTATCGCTTGATATGAGGAAGATACTGTGCGGAACCCCATAGATGGACGCCTCGCCAAATGATGGGATCATGGAGGGAATACTCATGAATGAAACCGCCAATCGGCGTTGGGCAGACTTTCTCTTCTTCCTTTTTGGCATTCTCATGCTGGCTTCGTTATCCGTCAGGCTTGCGCCTGCTTCCGGAGAACCGGTCCGCCTAACGGCGTTCACCTCGGCGTGGGTGATGGTTTTATTTGCTGTCTTCGCGCTGTGTAGAGCTTGGCGAACCCTTATAAAACCTCTATGCGGGATCAGCCTATGGCTGCTTGCCGTAGTATTTGCCGGCATTATGACCTTGGCGGAGAGCTTTGTTGTTACAGGTACCACCGAGTTGCTTACTCAAAGCCTTATAAACAAAGGAAAAGCCATGATTTATTTTGCGGGGCACATACCGATTTGCTATGTGGCGATGCGTTTTTTGCAGAGCGCGCTTACCCGGGATGTGCCGTATCCTCAAAAAAGAAAAGAGAGCGCATGGACGGCACATCTGCTTTTATGGATTTCGCAGCCTAAGGGAGCGCTGGCGGTTACCCTGTCGCTACTCGTCTGTTGGGTACCCTATTGCTTTTTTTTGTTCCCGGGGACGGTTAGTAACGACAGCATCACGCAACTGAAAGAAATCTACGGTGTGAAAGCGCTTTCCGCCGGAAATCCACTGTTCCAAACTTTTTTGCTTAGCGCTTTTTGCATGCTGGGAGATGCTTTTGGCAACGCGGATTGGTCGGTGGCGGCATACTGTTGCGTGCAGGCAATTCTGATGGCTGCGCTGTTCTCCGTTGCCCTGCGCGCAATGGTTAACGAAGGCGTGCCGTGCTGGCTTTGCGTGCTTTCGTTTCTTTTTTTCGCCTTTTGCCCGATTTTTCCGGTGTTTGCCTTCTGTGTCGGCAAGGATACCAGTTTTGCCATGGCGGTGCTGTTCTTCGCTCTCATGGTTTGGCAAATGGTTAAGGCGAAAGCAAAGGTACCCGCAAGGCATGGAGTGGGCTTGTGCTTTTCTGCCGCATTGTTGGTTTTGCTTCGTAATCCGGGCGTGTACTTGGCTTCATTGGCACTTCTGCTCCTTTTGCTATGTTCCTTTGATCGCGAAGCACGAAGCAAGCGGGTCAAACGCTGGATCATACCTCTCTGTGCTTTGGGGGTAGCGATGTGTACCTGGATGGTCATCAACCTAGCGATACTTCCCTTAACAGGCGCCGAACCCATGCCGGATACCGAAAATGCGTCCATTCCTTTACAGCAGGTGGCTCGCGTTGTGGCATCCGCTCCGGAAACGCTATCGGAAGAGGAAAAAAGCGCTATTGCAGGCGTTCTGGATTTGGACGATGTCAAAAAGGCATACAACGGGGAGTTGAGCGATCCTATTAAATTCCTATGGAAAGAAAACGCAAGTAAGGAGCAAAGGAACGCTTTTTGGAGGGCGTGGCTTTCCCTGGCGCGAAAGCATCCCGCTACCTATTTCAGCGCCACCTTCCACAACAGCTACGGATACCTTTGCCCTGGATATGTATCCACGGTGAAGCCTACGCTCCTCGTCGGAAAACAGGGGCGCACAACGGATCTGGAGGGCAGGTTTGACTTTTCAGTGAATCCGCGCGCGGACACCCTTCAAAAATATTTGGACCGTCTGCTTCGGCAGCCATTATTTCGCATACTTGTCGCGCCGGGACTTTATGGCTGGATCGTACTCTTTACGATGATTACGCTGCTGAGGGGCCGTCGGAAACGGCTTTTGATTGTTGCGCTTCCGGCGTTATTTGCCTTGGCGGGCTGCCTGATATCAGCCGTTAACGGCTACTTCCGCTACGCGATGCCTCTCTACTTTTGCGTGCCTTTGCTACTCGCCCTATGCCACGCTTCCGCGGCTCCGGCGTACATAAGCAAGGAGGAGAGTCCATGAAGGCTATATTCGCGGTACACCATCCCGCATGGGTACATCAATTCCGCCCCATTATTCAGGAAATCAACGCACAGGGCGGTGAGGTGCGAACCTTGGCGATGAAGAAGGACGGCGATACCACGCTGCTGGAAAGCTATGGTATTCCATATGTTCTTTGCGCAGGTTCCACAGGTGCAAGCGTGTTGTATAAAGGATTTCTCTTTATTATGCTTTGCTTGCGCTTTACTTGGGAAGCGCTTCGTTGGAAGCCGGACATCATGATCGGCCGGGCCTCCCCCATGCAGGCTTTTGCCGCCTGGATCTGCCGTAAACCCCATCTGCTTTACGAGGACACGGAGGTGAGTAAGTTCAGCTTGCGCATATGCAAGCGGCTCTCTACAAAAATCCTCACACCCCGTACCTTTCTGTCTGATTTGGGACCCAAACAGGAGAGGGTGGATACCTATAAGGAGTTGTTTTACCTGCATCCCAACGTGTTTACGCCGGATCGACAGGCGTTGCGGGATGTGGATTTCCCTGTGGACGAACCCTATCTCCTCCTGCGGTTTGTGGCTTGGAACGCAAGCCACGATATTGGAAAGCGCGGCCTGGACGAAGCGGGTAAACTGGCGTTGGTCCGGCGGTTTCAGAAGTTCGGCCGTGTTTTCGTGAGCGATGAAAGCGGCTTTACCGAGGCGTTGAGGCCCTATGCGCTGGAGACTCCCTATGCCCTGATCCACCATGTGCTGGCCTTTGCCCGGCTTGTGTACAGCGAGGGAGCCACCATGGCCAGCGAAGCCGCCGTGCTGGGAACCCACGCCCTGTATGTGAACACAATCGTTTCCGGCACTACCCAGGAGTTGAGCGGGCGCTATGGCTTGATGGCAGTCTTTAACGACGGGGCGGACCGATACGGCTGCGCCGCCCAAAGGGCGGAGGAATGGCTTGAGAACCCGGCGCTGGATGCCGAAGGCCGGGAAAAACGGACGCGGCTTCTGGAGGAAAAGGTAGATATTAACGGGTATTTCATCGCGGAGGCTGATCGCCTGGCCAAGGCGGGACGGAGGGGCGCTTCATGATCACGGAACAGGCCGCATTGTGGAAAACGCTGCTGGGAGCCACCTGGCTGGATATCGGCAACGGTTGGCGAAATGTCTACTTGCTGAGCTTCATGGTGCAGGCGCTGGCGCTTGGCACAGCCTTCGCCCTTCATGGCTGGTGGTGGAAAAGCAGCCGGATTGGCTGCTTTTTGACAGGCACCGCCTGTACGCCCCTGATCCAGTACCTCTGGACCCTGGCCCTGGCTGTCCTGTGGCCGCAGGCTCCCCGGCTTCTGTACA
>WRHG01000027.1 GCA_009783365.1 Clostridia bacterium
GGTGGTGGGTTCGGAGCATATGCTGCTGACGCTGACAAATTATCGCGAAAAATCGGGGTTTAAGATCAATATCAAACTGGACGCGCCCATGGATTCCTATTACGGCTATCATAAGGATGAACGGATTCTGTGCGCCGTCATCGATAAGGCGCAGCAATATGTGGAAACGGAGAAAATAGAAATAAGATGGACGAGCCGCGTATTTGATTACGCGAAAAAGCTTGTCGAAGAACGTTCCCGTTATCTGACCGTGTTCGTCGTCATCCTGCTGCTGATACTCGCCGCAACCGTATTCCTGTTTGGCAGAAACATCAGGCTTGGAAAAAAACTTCAGGAAATCGCCAACACGGACGCGCTTACAGGCATCCTCAACAGGCGCTGTTTTATGGAACTCAGCACGATACAAATCGCAAGATCACTGCGGATGAAAACCGAGTGCTTCATTATGATCTACGATTTGGATCATTTTAAGGCCGTGAATGACCGCTACGGGCACTTGGCGGGAGATAACGTGTTGAAAGAAGCGGCCCAAAGGGTCAAGAAGATCATCCGTCCCTATGATCTGTTTGGGCGCTACGGGGGCGAGGAATTCATACTGCTGATCCTGGACGCAAATAAAGAAACCGCCATCGCAATTGCCGAACGCATTCGGCAGGAATTGTGTAAAACGCCCGTGGACTTCGAGGGCGAATCCATACAGATATCCGCCAGTTTTGGAATCGCCCATGCCGCCGCCGTAAACGATATGGATACGCCAACCCGTCATGCGGACGAGGCGCTGTACCGGGCAAAGGAAGGCGGGCGGAACAGGGTTGTCTATTACGAGTAAGCGGTCCGTTGGGTTCAGTCCCCGGCGGCTCTCCGGGTTGCCTTCAGGAAACCGCGGGCCGGCCGGTTGTACGGCGCATGTATTTCTGATATAATGCAAGCGCAGCGGCAGATTCGCCGCCGCAGGGAGAAAGGGAATAGCAACGCCGCATCCGAAGGAGAATCATCATGCGCAAAAAAGCGAATGTTTTCAATACGATCAACATCAGGATTTTGCTTGTATTGCTGGCGCTGTTTCTCATCATCGCCAGCGTGATCGGCATGGTGAACGACCGGAACATAAGGTCCCTGTACGAAGAATCGTACACCGAGCGCTTATTGCTTACAAACGCCCTTATGGCAACGTTTATCAACAGCGAAGACGTAGAATACTTTGTAGATTTAATGGCCAGTCAAGACGACGAATTTAAGCAACGGCAGGTGATGTTTTATCACGACCGGGAGGAGTTTTTCCGCCTTGAGCGGGAGGGCGCGCCCCAAGAGGAGATGCAGCCATTTTGGAACCGAATGACGGCGTTTCACTCTGAAATGGAAGCCTATAAAAACAAGACGTACTGGGAAACCCTGGATGCCCTGAAAGAGCTGAAAGCGACCAGCTGTTCCACCTATGTATACGTCATGGCCGATACCGGGCTGACAACACGGGACGGGGAAAAGCTGTACTGCTACATATTTGACGCCGAGGACGAGGCCTCCTACAGCAGTCCCGACGCGGACGGCCTGGGCACGTGCGATATCGGCAATGAAGATTTTGAAAACGTATTTCTCACAAAAAAGCAGACGGAAAAAGCCGCCCACTATGAAGGCGATTTCGGCGAGCTTTACTTCGTATGCGTGCCCATCCTCAACGGAGACGGAGACGTAATTGCCGTTTTGGGAACCGACCTTGAGCTTGATACGATGAACAACGCGATCCTGTCTTCGCTGACCTTGTTTAACGGCGTCATCATCGCGATATTTATCGTGTCCGTGGTCTTTATCTTTATTTTGCTCAGCCGCAGCATCGCCGGGCCGTTAAGCAGCCTTACCAAGACGGCCCTCGCCTTTGCGGAGGGCAATCTGCATACGCCTATCTCTTCATCCGCCCTGAAGCAGCGCACCGAAATAGGGGTGCTGGCGCACGCGATTCAAAACACGCTTAACGCCACGACGCTGTACCTTCACAGCGTACCGGAAAGCCTTTTTATCATGAATCGGAATTTCTCCACCTATTTTCGCAACGAACACTTCATCAAGTGCTTCGGCGATATGCAGGCGCCGGAGTTTATGGCGGCCCTGTTTCCGGAGGATATGGAAGAAAAGCTGGCGGAAACGCTGAATCATGAAAACAATAACGTCACCGTCTGGATCAACGATTCCTGTTTTTCCGTCATGCTGAAAGAAATCGTCCTCAGCAACATGCCCGAAAACAGCATATTGGTCATTGCCAACGATATTACCGCTCTCATGAAAGAAAAGGAAAAAGCGCAGGCGGCGGCGGAAGCGAAGAGCCGTTTCCTTTCCCAAATGAGCCATGAAATGCGCACCCCCATGAACGCCATCATCGGCATGACAAAAATAGCCGAGAGCACGGACAGCATTTCCAACCTCCGGCACTGCATTTCCACAATCAAGGCGTCCTCGGAACATCTGTTAAGCATCATCAACGACGTTCTGGACATGTCAAAAATCGAAGCCGGCAAGTTTGAGCTTGAGAACGCTCCGATGAATATCGAAAAAACCTTGATGAAAGTCTGCAACATCGTTATCGACGCCATGGAGAAAAAAGGGCAGAAGTTTAACGTCGTATTGAGCAAAGGCATGAAGATGCACTATGTCGCGGACGATTTGCGGCTGTCTCAGGTGCTGACAAATCTATTATCGAACGCGGTAAAGTTCACCCCTGCCGGCGGAACCATCACGCTTGCCGTTACGAGGATGAATGGGCAGGAAAATAGGGAGAGCCTGCGTTTTTCCGTATCCGATACGGGTATCGGCATGACAAGCGACCAGATTGCCCGGCTGTTTACCGCCTTTGAGCAGGCGGACGGCAGTATCGCCCGTAAGTTTGGCGGCACGGGGCTCGGGCTTGCCATATCCCAAAGCATCATCGAGAAGATGGGCGGGCATATCGCGGTGGAATCGGAACCCGGCGCCGGCGCCGCGTTCCGCTTTGACGTAACCCTTGAGTGCGCGCCGCATCAAGATACCGTTATCTTTGACAGCATACGCCCCCAGGACATTCGGCTGCTCATCGTCGAAAGCGATGACGACGTACGGCGGCACTTTGCGGGCATCGTTGAGAGTTTCGGCATCAGCGCGGACACGGCGGCCAACGCCGACGAAGCCTTTGATCTCCTGGATGGGGCGCGTGAAACAAGCCGCGCGTACGATATCATCTTCCTGAACTACGACATACCGGACAAAAACGGCATTACGGTCATCAATCAACTAAACAACAAAATCGACAAGAACACGGTGATCATTATTACAACCTTCCTGGAATGGCACCGTATTGAGAAGGACGCCCTTGAAAACCATATCACGCGTTATATTACGAAGCCCATTTTCCCGTCCTCCGTTTTGGACGCGATTAACGACGTTGTGGGGTCAAAGCTGAAATCCCTCGATATCAAGGCGGACACGGCGGATGACATGCCGGATCTGTCAGGCGTGCGTATTCTTTTGGCGGAAGACATTGAAATCAACAGAGAAATCTTCATCGCGCTGATGGCGGGAACGGGCGTCTCCATCGACATCGCTGAAAACGGGTTGGAAGCCGTATCCAAATTCAAGGAAAATCATCATAAGTATGACCTCATCATCATGGATATCCAGATGCCGGAAATGGACGGGTACGAAGCGACGCGGACCATCCGGGCGATGGATATGCCCAGGGCCGGGACCATACCGATTATTGCGATGACCGCCAATGCCTTCAAGGAGGATATTGACCGCTGCCTCGCGTGCGGCATGAACGATCATTTGGCGAAACCCATCGACGAAAAATCCGTGATTCAAAAACTCATTGAATACTCGGCCAGAGGATGAGGTGAGAGCAGTGGGACGCTTTTTGCTTCGACTGGCTTCTCTTGTATGGGGTTTGTTTTTATACGCATTGGGCATCGTCCTGTGCGTGCAGGCCAATATCGGCTGCGCGCCGTGGGATGTGCTTCACATGGGCCTTTCATCGAAGGTCGGTATGACCATGGGACAGATGTCCATTATCGTGGGGGCGCTCATCTGCCTGATCGTTTATCTGCTTCACGAAAAACTCGGGGTGGGCACCTTGCTGAACATGCTGCTGATCGGCGTGTTTATGGATGTTATTTTCTCCCTGGAGGTCATCCCCCCCATGAATTCTCTATGGGCGGGCATCCTTGTTATGATTGCCGGCCTGTTCGTCATTGCCGTCGGCTCCTACTTCTACATGGGTTCCGGCTTTGGAGCGGGGCCGCGGGACAGCCTTATGGTCAGCTTGAGGCGGCATACCCGCTGGCCGGTGGGCGTGTGCCGCGCGCTGGTGGAGGGCACTGTTTTGCTGGTTGGTTTCTTTCTGGGCGGACAGGTGGGCGTTGGCACGGTCATCGCCGTTTTCGGCATCGGATTTTGCGTGCAGATTGCGTTCCATCTTCTGTCGTTTGATCCCGCAAAGGTGAACCACGAAACCGTGTCCGGCACATGGGCCCGCCTGAGCGGGCTTTTCACCGCGAAAGCCCCGCCGCGCGGTCGTTGATAATGGTTCCCAGGCAAAACGCGCAATCCCAAGCCTGTGCGTCATGCCAGTAAATACCGGGCGTGACCGTACGGCGTCAGCCTTTCATTGCGCGCTACCGTTTTAACACATATCCCACTCCGCGTGCAATGCTGATATACTCGCGGGCCGGACACTTTTCCGACAGCTTGGCGCGGAGGCGGTTGATTGTTCTCCATAAAACGCCCGCGTCTTTCTCATCATAATACTCCCCCCATATTTCTTGCAGCAGCCGCTTGTGGTCCACAACATGCCCGTTATTCTCCATCAGGCATCGTAAAATATCAAATTCCTTCTTCCCCAAATCAACCTCAAACCCGTTCACAAATACTTTCCGCCGCTCCCGCGAGAGAACGAGATCCCCGCTGACAAGGAGTTCAAACGGCTTATACGGCCGCCTCGCCCATCTGTTTTGCGCATTCAAAACTTCCAGGGCGATCAACACATCGTGATTGGTATGAGCGTCATAGAAATCATACGCGTCCGCCCCAAGGTTCAAAGCCTTGATCTTTTGGTCAGCCGTGTAGGCGGAACTTAACACGAAAATCGGAATATCCGTCACATCGCGCATGATGGGCAGCATGGACATCCATTCCGGTACGGCGTCTTCGTAAATGCGGACGAAAAGGTAACCGTCGCTTCGCTTCAACTCCGCAATGGACTCGTGCATTGTTTCCACGCGCTTCATGGAAACGCCGTATTCTCCCCACCGGGCAGCCGCTTTTTCATAAACGGCGGTATCCTGATCGACCGCCAATATACATTCCATCGTTCATCCTCCCGCCGCCCCGGAACGCCCGCCCGCGCCCGTTTTTTGTCATAAAAAGGGGCTGTCGCGCCGTATTTCCAACCCTGCCGCAACAACCCCTATTGGCTTTACCGGAGCCCTCCGAAATCCTCCGCAGGCCCTGCAGCTTATTCCATCACAACCTCATAGCCCTGGCCCAGCCAGCCTGTACCGGCATCGGCGTTGCCCATACCGCCGGACATGGAGTACGCGTCATAGCCCATCAGGCGCAGCACAGCGGTAGTCTGCGAGGAGGTTTGGCCGCTGTAGCAGTATACGACGATGGTCTTGTCGGCCGGCAGCTGCGACAACGCTTCTTCCATGCCCTGGCCGTAGGGGATGTTGACCGCGCCTGCGATGTGCCCCGCCTCATAGTCCTCAGCCCGTCGTATAGACAGGATCACATAATTATCATCCTGATCGTCCACAATGGTTTTCACGGTTTCGGCGCTCAAGTTATAATTCGCCATCGGGGTGCCGTCCAGCGCCATTTTACCGGCAAAGTATTCGGTGATGGTCTCCAAAAGGACTGCGTCGACAGGGCTGCCGGCGTCGGGCAGCATATGATCCGCGGTTTCAATGTACTTCTCAAAACCCTCTTCCTTCGAGATGGCGTTGTTGAAACCGGACTGTACGTTTTTGGCCATTTTGTCCGCAATGTTCACCAGCGCCGTCACCTGAGAAGCTGTCTGGCCGGTATAGCAGTACACCATAATGGGCCTGTCATCGGGCAGCGCGTCCAAATTCTCCGGGATGGACATATCGAAGAAGGACAGGTTTACAGCGCCAATCAGGTGGCCCGCGGCATAATCGTCAGGGCGGCGGATGTCCACGATAAGCATTTCATCGCCATTGTCCATCATCGTGAAAAGGTCCGCCGCCGCGATGACGTTCCTGTCGGAGGGAAAGTCTCTGAAGTAGTTGAAAGCCGCCTGATATACCGTGTCGTCCGCCATGGCGAAGGGAACCAGAAGCGTCGTCAGCATGGCTGCCGAGAGGAGGATGAGCAGTGTTTTTTTCATGAGAACTCTCCTTTGCCTATTTGTTGATCTATCCTAAACCCCGCCGCAGGGCCGGGTTGGATGCGTACTGGCCGTGACCGTTCTTCACCCTCCCGCTTTTGGAAGGAAAAACGCCCGGACAGAACCCGGGGCCCGCCGTCAGGACCCGTCGCGCACGGTGGCCGCGGGATTGGCGCCGGTTGGCATGTCCACAGGGTTCGCGCCGCTTGCTGTCCACTCCACCCAAGCGCCGTCGTAGATTTTCAGGTTGCGGTATCCGGCGTCGTACAGCCGCAGGAAAGTGACGGCGGCGCGCATGGACGTGCGGCAGTAGAGGATGACCTCGCTTTCAGCCCGGACCCCTTTTTCGATGTAATTGATCCGCGCGGCCTGGGTGTTGATGAGCGTGCCGTCCTTATAGAAGTTGTTCATGTAGTCGATCATCATGGCGCCGGGAATTTTGCCTTCGTCCAGATACTCCTGGTTGGAGCGGGTGTCCAACAGGATAACTCCCTCCCGGGGATCGTCCGCCTTGGCGCGTACGGCCCGCATGTCCGCCGTGTAGTCACCCTTGCGGTCCGTCGCGGTAAACTCCGCCGGAACCACCTCCGGCAAGGTGTCGGTCATCTCGATTCCCGCCCTTTGGATGGCGGGCATTCCGCCGTTTACCACCTTCACGTCGTCTTTCCCATACACCAGCATGCTCCACCACAGGCGGGACGCATTCAGGCTGCGGCCTTCGTCGTATATGACCACCCGGGTATCGTTGCCGATCCCCGCGCCGCTTAAAACGCCGGTAATCTTCCCCTTGGAAGCCAGCATGTTCTCCACCGGAAGATTGACCAGCACGCTGCCGACCGGGATGTTGACCGCGCCCGGCACATGGGCGGCGGCATAATCCTCTTCCGCCTGCATGTCGACGATCACAACGCCTTCCTGCCCGATATATTCAGCAAGCCGCTTCGCCTCTATGATGATTTCATCGGATGCGGCATATGTGGAAGTATCGCATCCGTTCAGCGTCATCAGCATGCACAGGCACAGCCCGAGGGCAAGCATACGGATCTCTTTTTTCATATCACTCAATCCTCCTACAGACAGGCCCATGTCAAGCAGGCCCTGTCTTATTTCCACATTCTATGCAAACGGCGGGCCGGATGCTATACTAAGGAAAACGAGCGCCCCTTGCGCCATACCGGGAGGAGAGCATCTTGCGAAACGTCATCCGCCGAATCAAGCCGCGGCACATCCTTTGGGCTTATCTGTGCCTGTATGGAGCCGCCAGTTTCGCGACGCTTACGCGCTTTCCCTTCGTACATTCCGACGAGTCCTGGCTGTCCGGCCTGACGCGCAACATGCTGGAACACGGCGGCGTGTGGGTAACCGAGCCCTTTTTCGATCTGAAACCGCGATACCCCCATGCCATCAAGACCCTGTTTCACCTGTTGCAAATGCTGATGCTCCGTTTGTTCGGCTACCAGATATCTTCCTTTCGCCTGCTGTCGCTGGCCGCCGGCATTGCCGCCCTTGCCCTGTTTTACGCCGTACTGCGGCGGCAGACGCGCAGCCCGTGGTACGCCCTCGTCGGCATGGCGCTGCTTTCCGCGGATGCGCAGTTTGTGTACGCCAGCCACTTTGCGCGGGCTGAAATGCTGCTGCTGCTCAGCGCGCTCGGCTGTTTTCTGGCGCTTACCACAGGGGAACGCGGCCATCCGGCGATCGCGGCGGTGATTACAGGGCTGTGCATCGGGCTGCATCCCAACAGCTTTATGATCGGCGGCATGTGCGGCGCCCTGCTGGTACTCGGCGGGAAACGGCGCCTTAAAGATACCATTCGCCCCCTGGCTCTGTACGCCGGCGTTGCGTCCGTTTTCCTGCTGGCGGCAATCGGCCTCACCCTGCGTATGGACGCGCAATTTTTCCGCCACTACTTCAGCCAATACGGATCGGATTACCAAGTTCACGGGTCGATACTCGAAAAGCTGATGGAAACCGGACCGTATTTTCAGCGGCTGTGGAATCAAATCTCCGGCACTTACCACACGGCGGACATCCGCTTGCAGCTTCTGCTTTTTGCGGTTGCCGCGCCGTCCGCCCTGGCCCTGCTGCTCCTGAAAAAGAAAACGCTGTTTCGCCCCGGCCTCTCCGCCATATTGGGCCTTTGGCTGGCAATGGTCCTCATCGGAAGGTTTGGACAGCCGTATGTGGCGCTCTTCTTTCCCTTTGGCTACCTGCTTGTCATCCAGCTGATCCGCTTCACGGGCGCCCGCCGTAAAACGGCCGTCTTGTCCGCTCTGGCGGTGGCGATCGGCTGGCTGTCCCTGGCGCAAATCCTGCCTCCGGTCCGGCAGCCGGAACAATATGACCGCTACCTGCAAAAAATTGCGGGTGTTGTACCGCCGGACGCCAAAACCCTTGGGAACCTCAATACCGAATATCACTTTCAAAACGGAATGCTGCTGGATTACCGCAACCTTCCCTACCTTGCGGCGGAAGGCCTGTCCGTTTCCCAGTACCTATCCTCCCGGAAGGTGGAGTACATCCTCTACTCCAGCGAACTGGAACTGCTGTACAGCCTCCGCCCGCTGTGGAACCACATCTACGGCGACTTGGACTACCTGCCGGAGCTTCAGCGGGTGCTGCGGGAGGAATGCACCCTTTTGTACAGCTTTGTCGACAACCAATATGCCAACCGCGTCGTCGGCTACCGGTATACCGGGCGTGAGTTTACCGTAACCATTTACCGGTACGACGGGGCCGCCTCCTTTTAAACCAACCCGTTTAAGATGCGCTCGTAAGCGATGTCCTTATGCTCCAGTATCTCCGCCACTTTGCCGTCCCTCACAATGAGCGCGCACGGTGCATCCGGCGCGCCAAGCATACGCGCAATTCCGCCGGACTTGTACACATCCACGCTCACCACCTCCAAGCGGCTGGCGTTCTCCGCTTCCAGCTTTTCAAAAACCGGCAGGAGGTCGCGGCAGGCCGCGTCGGCGGCGTTCCAGATATAAACAACCCTGGGCTTTCCGCCGGAAAGGATTTGCCGCTCCACAATTTCGCTCTCGGCAATGTATTTTTCGGCGGCATAAGCCGCAACAGCGCCGTCGCCTACGGCGGTAGCCACCTGTTTTAAAAATTTGTCGCACACGTCGCCCGCCGCAAATACGCCGGGGAGATTGGTTTCCATCCGTTCGTTCACGATGAGATAGCCTTGCCGGTTCATGTCCAGCTGCCCGCTAAAGATCTCGGTATTGGGCAGGTACCCGATAAACAGGAAGCAGGTATCTACCGGTACGTCCGTCACTTCGCCGGTTTTCACGTTCTTCAGCGCGACGGCCTTCAAGCGCCCGTCCCCCTTGAACTCCTCCACCACGGTATTCCAGCGGTACTCCATCTTTTCGTTTGCCAGCGCCTCATTTTTGGCAATCTCGTTGCAGTCCATCCTGCCTTCCTCATGCATGACGGATACGATTACCCTCTTGGCAAACTTGGTTAGAAACATGCCTTCCTCAATGGCCGCGTCGCCGCTGCCAACCACCATTACGGTTTTGTCCGTGTTGGCGGCGGCGTCACATGTGGCGCAAAAGGAGATGCCCTTGTCATACAGATAGCAATCCTCTCCCTTAGCGCCGGTCAGCCTGGGTTTCCCGCCTGTGGCGGCGATAACCGCCCTGGCGTGGTAATCGGTCCGGAAGGTTTCCACCACCTTGGTTCCGCCGCTTAAGCGCACGCCCTTAACGTCGGTCAGCTTAAACTGAACCCCAAACCGCTTGGCCTGTTTGTGAAACAGTTCCATCAGCCCGGTGCCGGAATCGCCCTCCGGAAAGCCGGGATAGTTTTCAATTTCGCTGGTGTAGGTAGCCAGACCGCCTACCAGCGATTTTTCGATCAGCAGCGTTTTCAGACGGGCGCGTCCGCAGTAAATGCCCGCCGTAAGCCCCGCGGCGCCGCCGCCGATGATTACCACATCGTATTGCTCCGTTTTTTTCTCCATGGGTGAATCCCTTTCCGGTCAGGAGCGGGAAAGCCCCCGCTCCTACATAAAGAACTTCGCCAGCAGCTTGCTGCCCACAAAAGCGCCCGCGAACAGGAAGACGGCGTATACCCAGCCGGACACGGACATGGACGCGATGCCGCTGAACAGCGCGCCGATGTTGCAGCCAAAAGCCAGCCTGGCGCCATATCCCATCACAAAACCGCCAAGCACCGCAGCCACAACCTGGCGCAGCGATTTGATTTTTTTGAACTTAAACTGGGAGGCCAGCAACGTGGCGGCCAGCGCGCCCAGGATAACGCCCAGGTTGCGCATTGTGCCCGGATCGTTGAAGAAGCCTGCGTCCAGCGTTGCCTGAGCGCCGGAACCGCTGAAATAGTACCACTGATCCACATTGCCGCCGAATAACCGGTACAGCCACGCGCCCCAATTGGCAAACGTGCCCGAAACGCCCCAAGGGTCGCCGGTAACCGCCAGTGTAACCACCTGAAAAATCGACAGCAGGATCGCGCCGGCAAGATATGTAAACGGATTTTTAAAAATCATCACATAAAACTTGTTCTTGCCAAGCTTCGTAAAAAGCGCCTGCATGAATCACACTCACCTGCCCTTCCGTCCATCCGCATGCCCGGCACGCGATAACGCTACTTGGTTTTTTCGATGACAACTTCCCACTCGCCGTCGTCGACCTCTTCGATCTCCACGTTATGGCCTTGCTTGCGCGCCCATTCGGGAATGTTTTTCATGGCGCAGCTATGATCGATGCTAACCACCAAAATGTCGCCCACAGCCAGCTCCGCCATCTTCTTTTCGGTCTTCATCAGAGGTACGGGACAAGCCTCTCCCAAACAATCCAATGTAAATTCCGCCATGGTTCATTTCCTCCTTCGTACCTTATCATTTTACCGGTGCGCATACCCCCGGCTATTCCTCGGATGCACCCATTTTTTTTCGTTCCCACAGCATTGCCGCGCGGTACAGGCACAGGATCACCAGCAACTGAATGACCACGGCGCCGGTCCAGCCGAATACGTCGGGCAGAAAAATCTTGGGGCCATGCACGATGAAGTGCTCTTTCCACCAGCCATAGTGGGCCGCGCCCACCAGCGAGCCGACCACGAAGAACAGCAGCGAAAGGAATTGCATGGAAAAGCCTTCTCCGACGCGCATCAGCGTTCCTGACGCGCAGCCACCCGCGATGACCATGCCGATCCCAAAGATGAACGCGCCGAATACAGTCGCGAAGCTGATGGGAACAACATAGCTCTGCCCCGGCATGGGCAGCCCGTTTTGCACCGCGCCATACTGGATAGCGGCAAACATAACGGTTGTGGCGGCAAAGGCGATCAGCACCGCGCGGGTAACCGAGGTGCTTCCCGTGATCACCGGATCGCGCATGGACGCCGTGAAGCAGAAACGCGACTTTTGCAGGATGAACCCGAAGATGGCGCCTGTCATCCAATAAAAGCCAAGGTTTTGCGAGCGGTATGCCTGCACGACGCCAATGACGACCGCCGCCAGGACAACCAGAATACCGAAAGGAATTTGATTTCGCTTGGGCTTGCGCTGCGGCCGGGCCCGCGCGGCGCGGATGGGGGACGCGGCTTGGTTGGTTGCTTCAGACATATAGATCACCTCCCTGGATCATTCATTTGCTTTGCACGAGGAATGACGCGGATTGTAGATTCTTTGTCAAACTAATGCCAACATTATACCATAGTGCGCGCGGCCTGAGTATCTGATATTATGATTGTACATAAGAAAAACTTATGGCAGGACGAAGCCTTTTCTTGCCATCCTGTTTTATTCTATGCTATACTCCATTCAGATTTCGTGCGGGGCGCAGATAAGCGGGCGGGAGCCCGCCGGATAACTTGGAGGGAAGCGCAATGCAGATCGAGCATCTTCGTCTGTTTCACAAGGCGGCGACGCTGGGGAGCATTTCCAACGCCGCTGAGGTTTCCCATATTTCCCAGTCCGCGCTGAGCCAGCAGATTCAACGGCTGGAGCAAGAGCTTGGAGCGGAGTTGCTTTGGCGCAGCAACAAAGGCGTCGTATTGACGGAAGCGGGAACCATAGTGGAAAAATATGCCGAGCGCTTTATCATCCTGCAGGACAATATGCTTGCCGACCTGTCTACCATGCTCAGCCAGCCGGCAAGCCGTACTACGCTCCACGTGGCCGCGTCGCCGGTGGTGGGGGTGTACGGGCTTCCCTGCACGATGTTCCGGGTCAAAACCGCCTTTCCGGACGTTACCTTCAACCTGACGACCCGCCCCTCGCGGGATGCGGAGAACGAGGTGCTGCAGGGCGAAAGCGATATCGGATTTATCATCGGGCCGCCGCAGGGCAAGGATCTGGTTCACAAACGGGTGTACAGCGACCCCGTTTGCCTGGTGGCCGCGGAAGCATACCCGGTGGAACGGCAGATGACCATGGACGGTTTACAAGCCTTTCCGCTGGTTGTACATTCTGTGCGCAGCAGCCTGTACGGCCTCATCGCGGAATATTTTGAGCGGATAGGGCGCAGCTTTTCCAGGTATAACGTCCTGTTTCACTTGGACACGGCGGAATCGGTTAAGTCCTCGGTGCTGCAAAGCCACGGGCTTGCTTTTCTGCCCTATTTGGCCATCAAAAAGGAGCTTTACCTGAAACAGCTGAAGCGGATTGAACTGGAGAATTTCGATTTGAATTATGACGTGCACATCATCTACAGGCAGAAAAAAAGGACGGAGGACTTGCCGTACCGCATCGCCGAATACTTTTCGCAGCTCGGCAGCGACGCTTTCTGTTAAGGGTCCGGGACGGTGACGGTGATTTCCCATACGCCGGGAGCCGCTTCCGCTGCGCCATACAACAGGTTTTTCTTTTTGCAGTAGTCCTCAATGGAGCGCGGTACGCAGGAATGGTCGGACATAAGCAGGACGCTGCCCCCAGGCTTTACGGTTTTCAGCCGGTTTTGAAGACGCATGACGGGGACCGGGCAGATGTCCCCCAAACAATCCAGTATGACCATGTGTCCCCTTTCTGTGCAAAGGCGCATCAACGTTACATGCTTCGCGCGGCGCGGTCCATCCCATTATAGCACGCATCCCGCCAAGAAGGAGATGAATGGCGATGAAAAGCGATACGTTGTTGATACTCGGCGGTTCTCATTGCCAGATGAACGCATTTCGCATGGCGCGCCGCAGAGGATATCGGACGGTGCTGTTTGATTACTTGAGTGCGCCTCCCGCGGCGTCGCTTGCGGACCGGCACATTCAAGTCAGCACCTTTGACGCGGAAGCCTGCCTGGCCGAAGCCCAAAAACTAGAGCTTTCCGGCGTAATGACGCTGGGTACGGACCAGCCGGTCTATACCGCCGCGTATATTGCCAAGCGGATGGGCTTACCCTGCCTGCTGGACGTGAATACGGCTTTCACAGCCACCAACAAGGCTTGCATGAAGCGGATTTTTACGCAGGCGGGCATACCAACGGCCCAGTACCGGCTGACGGATACCGCCATGCTGGCGCAGGTGGATTTAAAAGGCCCCATCGTGCTGAAGCCGACGGACAGCCAGGGCCAAAAAGGCGTGCTGCTCGTAAAGAACTTACGGGAGGCGGCGGCTTTGGCCCCGCGAACGCTCTCCTATTCAAGGCAGCGGCTGCTGCTCTGCGAAACCTACTATCCCAGCGAAGAAATCACCGTAAGCGCTTGGGTGGCGGCGGGGCGGGCCCATCTGTTGACCGTAACCGACAGGCGCACCTTTCCCCACAGGAGGCACATCGGGGTATGCGCCGCCCATTGCTTCCCATCCCGGGCGGCCCGGGAACATACGCGGGAAGTTGAAAGGCTCACGCAGGCAGTGACGGACGCTTTCGCCATCCCGGCCGGACCGCTGTATATCCAGATGCTTATCGGCGCGCGGGGAGTGCTGGTAAATGAAATGGCATGCCGTATCGGCGGCGCTTTTGAGGATGTGTTCATCCCCAAGGCATCAGGTTTCGATATCCTATCCGCCGTGATGGAGGCCGCGCTGGGCAGGGAGCCGCCCCCGCCCGCGAGCCCCGTTTCCCATGGCTGCGCGCGGGAGTTGATGCTGTTCGCCCGGGAGGGGACGATCGCCGCCTTGACGCCTCCGGAAACGCTGCTGTCGCTTCCGTTCGTGCTGGACGCGGGGTACTATTTCACGCTCGGCGACAGGATTCCGCCATTTGAGCACGCGGGCGCCCGGCTTGGCTATGCCGTGCTGTGGGCCGAAAACGAAACGGACATGTCCCGTTACCTGGCGCAATTCTACGACGTTTTTCAGGTCGAGGACTCCACGGGCCGCCCCATGCTTCTGCGGCGGGAGGATTGACCCGCGCCGGGGCTTCGCATCAGGGCCGACGCGACCCTCAAAGCGCGCGGAAACATACGCCCATCTATAACCTAATGCCCGCGCAAACGCGCGGGCATTAGGCCCCTTTTTTGTACTGCCAATCACGGCTTCGTTTCATCGCCGTTATTGATCTAGGGTTGTTCGGCTGGTTCCGCGCCGCTTTCGACGGCCGGCGAGGCGGTTTGCTTGGAGCTGCTGTTCCCGCCGCCGTTGTTGCTTCCGCCGCCGTTATTGGTTCCGCCGCCGTTGTTGGTTCCGCCGCCGTTGTTGGTTCCGCCGCCGTTGCTGGCCCCGCCGCTGTTGGTGCCGCCGTTGTTGGTTCCGCCGCCG
>WRHG01000028.1 GCA_009783365.1 Clostridia bacterium
CAAGACGGTTTTTAGCACCTGGGGCGCGATAATATGAATCATCGTCTGCACATAATTAAGGCCCAGGCTCCGCCCGGCCTCAAACTGTCCCTGATCAATGGACATAATGCCGCCCCGAAAAATTTCAGACACGTACGCGCCGGAATTTAAGCCGAACGCCAGCATAGCTACCATAACGCCATTGCTGGAGGAGATGAAGATGACATAATACATAATCATCAGCTGAATCACAACGGGCGTACCGCGAATGACGGTGATATACAAACGGCAAATTCGGTCCGCTATCCACAGCAGGGTCCGTGGCAGTCCCCTGTGCATGGTAGGACCCGTCTTGTCGCAAGTGGCGCGAACCGTCGCCACCACGACCCCGATGGCAATGCCCATCAGGCAAGCCACCAGCGTGATCAGCAGCGTGTTTTGCAGCCCGTTCCACAGCAATTTCCAACGGCCTTTTTCGATGAAATTCAGCGTGAACTCGGTTTTCATACCCTCAAGCCATGTCCCGATATCCGCCACGCCTACGCCTCCGTTCTTAACGCGCAAAGGGGGGCGGCTAAACCGCTCCCCCCAGGAACAGCTATGGTTATTCTTTACTGAGCGGGGATATACTTGTCAATGATTGCCTGCACGGTCCCATCCGCAATCAATGCTTCCAGCGCGGCATCGAACTGCGTTAATAACGCTTCATTTCCCTTGGCAATACACGCGGCGTAATCCTCTACCGCATACTCGGTATCCAGCACCGCTAACCCCTGATTGGCGGCTACATAGGCCTTGGCAGGCTCATTGTCGATGATCACGCAGTCTACCTTGCCTCCCACCAGCGCCATGACCGCGTCATTGCCGTTTGGAAAACGGGAAATGGTGCCCAAGCCCTCATCCTCGATGTCCCAGGTGGCGTACAGGTCTCCGGTGGTGGAAAGCTGTACGCCGATGGTGAAGTTGGCGTCTTCCGCAAACAGGTCGTCCGCTTGGGTAATAGGCGAGCCCTCCGTCACGATCACCGCTTGTATGCCGGTGGCATAGCTTATGGAAAAATTCACCAGCTGTTCACGGTCCTCGGTAACGGTCATGCCGGCCATACCGAAGTCTGCCTTGCCGGATTGAATTGCGGCAATGATGGAATCGAATTCCATGTCGGCAATTTCCAACTCATATCCCATTTTGGCGCAAATCGCGGCGGCGATTTCAGCGTCGATACCTACGATGGTATCACCTTCAATGTATTCATAGGGAGGAAAGGACGCGTTGGTAGCCATGGTGAGGGTATCCGCAAAGGCGGCCCCCACGGAAAGGCACAGGGAGAAAGTTAAAATCATCGCGAGTAACTTTTTCATCATAATCTACCTCCATAAATTACTTGGAATATGCATAGCATACGCTGCATTATGCAAATTGTCAAGAAGATTTTGCATAAATATTCAAAAATTTTAAAATGGGATGCTTGATGACTTCATCCATGACGCCGCGTGGTCTGCTGCCGGCTGCATAGCAATCACATAAAAATCATTGCCCTGGGCATCCACCGCCACAGTCAGCGGTAATTCCCGAATCACAAGTCTTTTAACGGATTCCGTTCCCAAATCGCCATACGCGACCGTCTGACAGGCGGTTACGCACCCTGCCAAATACGCCGCGCATCCGCCGATAGCTGCAAAATATACGGCGCCGGCATCCCTGATAGCATCTCGCACCGCATCGCTCCGCGCTCCCTTGCCAATCAAGGCGCGCACCCCATAGCGCAACAGCGGCGGCGTATAAACATCCATCCGCGCACTGGTTGTGGGGCCGATGGCGCCAATCACCCTGCCGGGCGGAGGCGGCGTAGGCCCCGCATAAAAAATCGTTTGCCCCTGCAACTCTACGGGCAAGCGTTCCCCGGCGGCCAGAACTTCGCAAAGCCTCTTATGTGCCGCGTCCCGGGCGGTATAAAGAATTCCGCTGAGCATGACATGATCGCCGCAGCGGAGAGACGCCAAGTCCTTCTTGGCCATGGGTGTTTGGAGGTAAATGGGGTTCATAGGATCCCTCCCAATGTTACAACGTTTCGGAAGCGTGCCGATTCGCATGACAGCCCATGTTTACCGCCACAGGAAGACCTGCGATATGGGTTGGGAAGGCTTTGATCCATACAGCAAGAGCTGTAGTCCGGCCTCCGAAACCTTGAGGACCGATCCCAAGTTCGTTGATCCGGCGAAGCAGCGTGTCCTCCAGCTCCTCGTAGAAAGGATCGGGATGGGGGCCTTCCCGTTGTTCCACCAGGGCTTCCTTTGCCAGTTGAGCCGCCCGTTCAAAGGTTCCGCCGATACCAACCCCCAGCACCATGGGCGGACAGGGGTTCGCTCCTGCCAGCCGTACCGTCTCCAACACAAAGTCCGCCGCTCCCCGGATGCCGTCGGAAGGGTTCAGCATGGCTAAGCGGCTCATATTCTCGCTTCCAAATCCCTTTGGCGCTATCGTAAGCTTAATCCGGTCGCCGGCTACCAGCCTGGTATGTATAATCGCCGGCGTGTTGTCGCCGGTGTTCGTCCGCCGGAAAGGATCCGATACCACGGACATCCGCAGATAACCTTCCCTGTACCCCCTGACGATCCCCTCATGAATCGCCTCATCCAGTGTGCCGCCAGTCAGATGCACATCCTGCCCAACTTCCGCGTACACCACAGCCATCCCCGTATCCTGACAAATTGGCATCTGTTGATGCAACGCCATTTCAGCATTCCGGCAAATCAGGGAAAGTGCGTCCTTGGCGAGTTCGTAGGACTCCCGGTCCCTCGCAGCACGAAGCAGATCGTCCATTCTGCCCGGCAGCCGGGTATTCGCCAGAACACACAATCGTGCAACGCAGGCGCTGATCTCCGCTGTATGCAAGTGTCTGATTTTCCTCATTGAGGCGTCTCCTTTGCAATGCGGGTATATGATGATGTATACAACTCAATCCAGATCGATACGAACGACCTCGCAAGGGTTCCCCCAACGGGGAAGCCACACGGGGTTGCTCACTCCGGCGCTTATGATCATCCTGCCGTCCGTAACGCCCTTGGTAAACCTGGGGAAAACGCCCTGACCCGGCGCGTATAATCCCTGTTCACCAAGGCGGATCTGCCCTCCATGGGCATGCCCGGCCAGGACCAAATCAATGTTTCGCCCCCTCAGATGCTTCCAGTAGTCCTCCGGCCTGTGGCACATCAGGATTTTACATCCTTCCAAACGCGCAAACTCATCTGCCATATCCCGCATAGCCAGTTGCGCCGGCCTGTACCAACCGCCAATCCAACATTCGCCAAACCGGATATAGTCGTTAAGCAAAAGCGTGGCAGGACTCCGCCGCAAAGCATTCAGCATTTCCGTACGCATCCGCATACGCATCTCGTGATTGCCAATAGAAAAAAAAGTGGGAAGCCGCTGAGAAGCCTCCTGTAGGAACCGGAGCCCCACACCGTAACTCTGCCTGTAGCGGTTCGCCACATCCCCCGGTATCAGCAGGCAATCCGCATCCGAAACCAGCGGCCAGAGATCCTCATAAGCCGTATCGTGCAGATCGCTGATTACAGCCAGCCGCATTGGTTTTGTCAGCTTATTGGTATGCCATGCGTAGTTGGAAACAGTTCGCAAAGAGCCCTCCTCTATGAATGTGGCTGCCGCGCTGGAAATTGCCAGCGCGGCAGCCTGATCCGTTATCCGTTTCATCCAAGAAGCCCCGGCAGGGAATATATGCCCGCTAATTCATACGGTCCATATAAATCTTGGCGCCCGCATCTTCTACCCATTCCTCCAAGGCGGCGTCATACTTAGCATCCTGCTTCGCCTGCAAAATTTCTTCTGATATGATGTCCTTCAACTCTTCCAGAGGCACATCGCCCTCCGCTAAGTCGTTCACATATTTTAACAGATGAATGCCATAGCCGGTTCGAACCGCCGGGGATATATCACCGATTTTATCCAGCGCCATGGCTGCGTCAGTGAATTCCGGCACCCAGTTACTATCCCCCTCGCACACCAGGTAACCTTCCTCTTTGGCTGGGGATGCTTGCATGCCGCTGTCCTGTCCAAATTCCTCCATCAGCGCATCAAAATCTGCACCTTCGGATATCTTTGCCAATATTTCGTCGATAACGGTCTGCACGCCGGCATACGCCATTTCCTTCGTATCCTCCAAGTTGCCGTTAAGGTCGGCGATCTCCTTGTCCAGCCGATCTTTGCTGGCTTCCCATTCCGCACGGTTGGCAGCGTCCTGTTCGGTATCCGAAGCAACGTCTTCCGGCAGGCTGGCCAGTGAAGTTACCATATCCGTCAGTTCCATGTTCTTTTCGCGGATATGGCCCTCCAAATCGCTGATGGCGGCAGAATCCTCATCGGTAAACTTAACCAAAAGGTTTTTCACATAGCGGTACCCCGCGGGACGATAATACACCGTTGTACCTTGCATGACGGCGGTACCGTACGCGGAAAGGCTGCTCTCATATGAGGTTTTTTCGGAAACCACCTTCTCCTCATAATCAGTTTGAATCTCTTCCTCGGTCACCTGTACATCCTTTACCACTTCGGCTTTCAGCCTTTCAAGGACCTTCTTATCTTGCGCGTCTTCCAGCATGTCCTCCTTGCCCGGATATCCCCACTCGGCCATCTTCGCGGCCACAGCCACATCCAACGCGTCGCCCGTAAGCTCGGTTTCTGCAAAGGCGCCGGCTTTTACGCTGTCCTGATAGCCGCTGTAAGTGGCGTCCACTTCCTCATGCATCGCTGCTAATTCTTCAGAAGAAAAAACGTCCATACCCATCTCCGACGCCTTTTGCTCTTGCACAGCCCGCTGAATCAGCCTGGATATGGTATCATCCCACACATGGGAGAGTACATCCGGGTCGGTCCTGTCAAAGCTCATACCATACATCGCATAAATATATTCCTGCTCTTCCAGCTCACTTTCCGCTTCACTAGCCACTTCTTCCTTCAGAAAGGTCCGCCCGGCCACTTCGATAATCACCGTCAGCTTATCCACCTCTGGATCCTTCACAATAAGGGCGCAGCCGGAGGTGATCAGCAGAATGGCGGCCACCATCAACGTAAATGCAACGCGTCTGTGCATGATATCTCTCCCATCGTTTGCGAAATTATCAACCCAACGTATTATAACCGAACCATCATTAATGGGCAAGTTCTTTTTTAGCGCCGTCCTGCGGCCGCAGCGGGTCAGTTCCGCCGTTTTCGCCTGCCGAAAAAACTTCGCGAGGTATTGATTTTTAGTTTCGGGCATGGTACAATCACCCTTGTGACTTAAGGGCACCAAGGAGGTGAAAGACGTTGCCGAACATCAAATCCGCCATGAAGCGCGTTAAGGTCAGCGAGAAAAAAAATCTTCGCAACCGTATTGTGAAGTCAAAAATCAAGACCGCGATCAAGAAGTTTGATACGGAGTTGGCTGCCAGCCCCGCCTCAGCCGGAGCACAGTATGCCGCCACCACCTCCGCTATTGATAAAGCCGTGGCAAAGGGTATTCTGCATAAGAATACCGCAAACCGAAAGAAGTCTCGCATGGCGAAAAAAATGGCCAGTGTCGTGCAATAATAAACAGGTTAAACGTAAATGGCGAAGAGAAAAACTCTTTGCCATTATTATTTACCCAATGGCAGGCGCCACATGACCGCCCTACCGGGGCGGCGGAACGAATACCTGCGGGCAAAGCCACGCATCGCAATCCCGATCTTATTCCTCTTCCGGCTCCAACTCATCCTCCTGCGTTTCCGCTTCCTCCCAAGCCGCCTTTTCCGCCTTGTCTTTCGAAACGGGATATAACGATACGCCCGTCACCACGTCGTCCAGCACCACAATAGCATAAGGCATACCCTTATCAAATCTGCTTTCCCTCACTACATCTCCTGCACACAGCACAAAGGGCGGGCTCTTCTTTTGACTGATCAGCACTTCCGAGGAGAGGTCCTTCACAAGCAAAACACCGGCGATCTGGGTGCCGCTGGCCCCATTCCGGCTAAAGTACAAGGCCCGTGCCCCCTTGCCGCCGCGGGCTTGAGATTCAAAATCCGCATAGGGCACGCGCTTCGCGAAACCGCGGTCGCTAAAGATCAGCACCTCGTCGGTGAACTCGGGCTGGCCCGCCCATATCAGCTCATCATCCGGGCTGAGGTTCATGCCTTTAACGCCCCCCGTAACCCGGCCCATGGCGGGTAGGGCGGCTGTTTCAAAACGAATGCTCATGCCGTTTCGGCTGAAGCAGAGCAAATCCAGGGACGGATCCATCTCCAGAACGGAGAGCAAGCGATCACCCGGTCGCAAGTTGATAGCGGCAAACTTCTGCCGGCGCACGTCATATTCGCCCGCAACCGTCCGCTTGATAATTCCTTTTCGGGTGACGAACAACAAATCCTGTAAACCAGCCATCTCCGCCGGGGCGGCACAAAGCATGTGTACGGGTTCTTCCCCAGCTTCCAACCCCGCCAGCACACCGCTTAGCAAGGAACCACGCTCTTTGGGCCGGTTCATTTCAGGCAACGCGCCTACGTTCACCAAGTAGCAGTTGCCGAAGTTGGTGAAAAAGAGCAGGTTTTTGTCCGTATCCGTTTCAAATAAAAAGCGGGGGGTATCCTCCAGGTTCTCATTTTCAAGGCATATCGGCGGCAGCTTTCGGTACTGCTTGGGATACATACGGCGCAAATATCCGGCCTTGGTATAGACAACGACGGCCTCCTCTGCCACGGCCTCTTCCCTCACAACAGCTTCAATCACATCCTCCACCCGCTCCAGGGTGGTTCGCCGGTCATCTCCATACCGACTAGCGACATCCTGCAATTCATCCTTGATCACCCGCAACAGCTTTCGTTCGTCCGCCAAAATAGCCTCCAGCTTCGCGATCAGCTTCTTAAGGTCTGCAAACTCTTTTCGCAAAGCCAAGATCTCCAGGCCGGTCAAGCGTTGCAGGCGCAGGTCCAAAATAGCTTGTGCCTGAATCTCCGTCAGCGTAAAGCGCTCCACGAGGCCTGTCTTGGCTTCTTTTGGATTCTTGCTTTTACGTATCAGCGCGATCACCTCATCCAGGTTGTCAACGGCGATCATCAAGCCTTCTAATACATGCGCTCTGGCCCGGGCATGGTCAAGGTCATATTGAGTGCGGGCGGCAACTACATTCCTTTGATGCTTGACGTAGTGGCGAATCATACGGCGAAGGCTCAGCAGCTTGGGTTTCCCATCCGCAATGGCCACCATGTTAACGCCGAATGTCACTTGCATATCGCTGTATTTATAAAGATACGCCAAGGTTTTTTCCACATCGGCTTCCCTGCGGAGCTCAATCACAGCCCGCATACCGGTACGGTCACTTTCGTCGCGGATATCATAAATGCAGCCTAAGGCTGCCTTTTTTTCCTCGCTGAGTTTTAGGATTTTCTCCAGCATGGCCGACTTATTTACTTGATAGGGGATTTCGGTTATTACAATCAGCTTCCGTCCCGCGCCCGCTTCCTCCACATGGACTCGAGCCCGTAGCAACAGTTTGCCTTTGCCCATGGCATAAGCATTGCGCAGCTCCTGCGTATTAAGCAAAACGCCTCCCGTGGAAAAATCCGGCGCGGGCATGATCTGCATCAACTCGTCCAGAGTTATGTCTGGATTGTCAATATAGGCAATCACCGCACATATGACTTCCCGTAAATTATGGGGAGGAATGTTTGTAGCCAGTCCCACGGCAATGCCGCTGGCTCCATTCACCAGCAAGTTTGGATAACGGGAAGGCAGCATATCTGGCTCTTTTAAGGTGTCGTCGAAATTCAGGCGAAAGGGAACGGTGTTTTTTTCAATATCCCGGAGCATCTCCATGGCCAGCGGCGTCATACGGGCCTCGGTATATCGCATGGCCGCAGCGCCGTCCCCGTCAATGGAGCCAAAATTGCCATGGCCGTTTACCAGCATGGCCCTCATGCTGAAATCCTGAGCCATGCGCACCAGAGCATCGTATACGCTGCTATCCCCATGGGGATGATACTTACCCAGGCAATCACCCACGATTCGGGCACACTTTCGGTGAGGGTGCTCCGGCACCAGGGAAAGTTCGTTCATGGTGTAAAGAATACGGCGTTGTACAGGCTTCAGTCCATCCTCCACCCGCGGCACGGCTCGTTCCATGATCACATGTTCCGCGTAAGGAATCATGCTGTTATGCATCACTTCTTCCATAGGTGTTTGGATGATACCCTGGCGGGAAGAAAGCCCGTCGTTATTCAGGCTCATGCCCCATCGCCTCCTTCCGCCGTAACGTCCGCCATTTCGGAGAAGCTGTCTTCCCGATTGAAATTGGCATACTGGCTAATATACTCCCGCCTGGGTTCCACCTTATCACCCATCAGGATGGTGACTACCCGCTCCGCCTGGGCGGCGTCTTCAATGGTCACCTGCAATAATTTACGCTGCTGGGGATCCATGGTAGTAGCCCATAACTGTTCCGGGTTCATCTCTCCCAGTCCCTTATAGCGTTGGATGGTATAGCCCTTGCTGCTTCCCCTGGTCAGCTTTTTCAACTCAAAATCATCATAGGCATACTGGGCCTTATTACCCCTTTGCACCTTATACAGGGGAGGCATACCGATAAACACATGGCCCTCCGTGATCAGTTCTCGCATGTAACGATAAAAAAACGTAAGTAAAATGGCGCGAATGTGAGCGCCGTCCTGATCCGCGTCGGAGAGAATAATCACTTTATGGTATTTCAGCCCTTCCAAGCTAAAACTTTCATCGATGTTGGTGCCCAAAGCTGTAATGACGGTGCGGAACTCCTCGTTGGCCAAAACCTGGTCCAGCCTTTTTTTCTCAGCGTTCAACGGCTTCCCGCGAAGAGGCAGAATCGCCTGGAAGCGCCGGTCCCTGCCCTGCTTGGCGCTTCCGCCTGCGCTGTCGCCCTCCACGATGAACAGCTCGTTCTGCCCAGCCTTCCGCCCCGTACAGCTAGAAAGCTTGCCCACCAGAGGAGCCGCCTCTAGTGCGTTGCGGGTGCGGGCCACATCCCGGGCTTTACGGGCTGCCTCCCGCACATGAGCCGCACGAACGGCTTTCTCCACCAACTGCTGGGCCAACTCCTGATGTTTCAGGTCCTCGAAATAGGCTGTAAGCTGCTGCGTCAAGATGGTCTCCACTACGGGGCGGACTTCCATATTGCCCAGCCGCCCCTTGGTTTGCCCTTCAAACTGCGGATTTTTCACCATGGCGATCATCACGGCGGTCATACCCTCCCGAAAGTCGTCGCCTCCCAGATTATTCTCCCTTTCCTTAAGCAGGTTCAACCGGCGCGCAAAATCGTTCATTACCTTGGTGTAAGCCATCTTAAAGCCTGTTTCATGGCTGCCGCCCTCGCCAGTGGGGATGTTGTTCACATAGGAAAACGTGTTTTCCGTATAGCTGTCCGTATATTGGATAGCCACACGAAAAATCACATCATCCTTGGCCCCCTCCAGCAGAATGGGTTCCTCAAAAAGAAGCGTCTTATCCTTGTTGAGATATTTCACATAATCGCTGATACCGCCTTCGTAACAGAACTCCTGGGTATAGCCCGGCGGGATTTGCCCTTCCTCCGCCATCAGTGGCTCCCGCTCGCGCTCCCCCTCCTCATCGTCCCGATCCTCCTGATCAGGAGGCGCGATACGCTCATCGGTAAACGTAATCTTCAGTCCTTTGTTCAGATAGGCGAGTTCCCGCAAGCGGCGGCCCACAATTTCTGTATTAAAATCCGTAGCTTCAAAAATGCTTTCATCCGGCATAAATCGAACAAGAGTACCACGGCGCCTGGTGTTTCCCATCGCCAAAAGCGGACCCTCGGGCCTTCCTCCTAAGACTTTTCCGGTCTTCTCGTCCACGCCGCTGGAAAAGCACATGCGGAAATGCTTGAAATCCCGGTATACGTCCACGGTCAGCCACTTGGACAGGGCGTTCACCACAGACGCGCCCACCCCATGAAGCCCGCCGGAATAGCCGTAATTGGCATCGTTAAACTTTCCGCCCGCATGCAGCCGCGTATAGATCACTTCCACACCAGGGATATTAAGGGTGGGGTGCATGTCCACCGGCACGCCCCGGCCATTATCCAGCACGCTGGCGGAACCGTCCAGGTGCAGTGTTACCTCAATGTGGGACGCATATCCCCCCATAGCCTCGTCAATGGCATTATCCACAATTTCCCAGATCATATGATGCAACCCGCGCGGCCCTGTGGATCCAATGTACATTCCCGGGCGCATACGCACGGCGTCCAGGCCTTCCAACACTTGGATATGTTCGGCATCATACTGCTGCATCTTTGTTCTCCCTTTGTTGAATCATGACCCGAAGCGGATCATACGACAAAGAATTATAGCATACAGAACCATTTTGCGGCAAGGCAAAATCTACATTTCAAGAAAGGGCTTTATTTCAAAAAATAGCTTACCATATACCCCATAGTCCCGCCAACTTTGACCTTGGACCATTCCGTACCGGGAGCGACCATTGTCACGGAGGTCCCGCTTGACAGTTGCCTGACCACGCCGGCCTCAAAACTTGGACCCGAGCGCAAATTAACCCGCTGCCCCTGAGGATGGGATACACGAAGTGTAGGCGTGGCAGGCAACTGATGAAGCTTGATGTACTTTGTCATTACATAGCCATATGCGCCCGTACTTTCCACGGCAACAGCGCACCACTCCGTCCCCTGCCGGTCCATCCGCAGCCTGGTTCCGTTATACAGCTTCGCCATCACCGCGGAAGAGGTGTTGGAAAACATTCGTAAGTTTAGAGCCTGCGTGGGGAGCGGGTTGTTTACCACCGCGTAGCCGCCGCTGCCGCCCGCGGAACCGCCGCCTTCCGACGCGATATCCTTCGCAGACCGGAGACCGTCCACCAAGAACTCGCTGCTCATAAAGCCGATGCGTCCGTCGATATTCACCTTCCACCAACCCTTACCCTTTGCCAGCACCATTACATACCGGTCTCCAGGAAACTGGCGAATGACGCCGTAACCTGTACCGGGACCGCTGCGCAAGTTAATGGCGGTGTTATTGGGCGTCTTGATGGTGGCAACGAAGGAACTTCCCTGGGTCTGTGTCATCCGGACGAAATCAGCCTGCACATAGCCCCTCCTATCATTAATAAGCACCTGATACCACCCGCCAACATAGGATTCCACCATCAGAGGCACGCCGTCAAAAAAGATACCCTGCACCCGCGCGCTGGAGGATGGGGACGCCCGAAAGTTCAAAAACCGGCCGGTATGGTTTGCCACGATCGCGATTTGGGAAGCAGCTTGCGCGCCCTGGTTGATGTAGTTTTTGCTCATGTATCCCCTGCGCCCGTCCGGTGTGATGACCGCATAAAAATTATTCTTACTGCCGGTGATCTCCACCCAAGTCCCCTTTGAATAAGCCCCCTTCCAGGCGGAGGAAGAACTGCCGTCGGCGCGCAGATTCAAGGATTCCGTCTTATAGACCGCCCCAAAGCTCTGTGCCAGAGCGCCGCTCATGGTCAGCATACACAGGAGCATTGATAATCCGATTAACCTTATGTTCTTCCTAGGCGCTGACGCTCTTATGCCTGCCATGACAATCCCTCCCTATTGGTAATATTGTGTATAAAAGAAAACGAACAACCCTGGAGCTTTCTTCCCGCTACACCGTTCGTTTTCCGTGCGGCGGCCATCCTCCGCCTATGAACTACCTCCGGTACCTGGGAAGAGCCAGCGCTTTTTCCACAGCTCGGCGCACCGCCTCTTCCCAACAACCGCTGTTTTGTCTGACCTCTCCAAAGCGCACGTGTAAGAAGAATTCATATGTTCCGCCCGTACCGGTTACAGGGCTATGGGTCACTCCGCAAACGCGGGTTCCCTCCTGGCCGGAAAGCCCGGCGATCAGCCGAAGCAATGTCGGTGTATAATCCTCTTTGCGAATCTCGCCCTTCCTGCGAGCAAGGCTGTCATCCACCTCAAAAAGGGGCTTCACAAGGCAGAGTAACTCCCCCTGCCCATGCATCACCCTGCGAAACTGAGGCACCGCCTTCAGCAGCGACAGATAGCTGAGATCCACACTTCCCAGCATGGGCACGGGGTTCAGCGTCAACAGTTTCTTATCGCCCAGATTGGTCCTCTCAAGGTTCACAACTTTTAAATGCTGCGCCAAGGAACCCGCCAGTTGCCCAAAACCCGCATCCACAGCGTATACAAGCGCCGCGCCATGCTTCAGCAGACAATCGGTAAAGCCCCCGGTACAAGCTCCTGCGTCGATGCAAGGCTTCCCCAGAACATCCACGCCAAAAGCGCCGATAGCCCCTTCCAGCTTATATCCGCCCTTGCTTACATACCGTTCATTTAGGCCACGCACCGTCAGAGGCGCATGAACGGGAACCCTTTGACCACCGGTGCGCACAGGCAGGCCCGCACAGGTCACAGCCCCGCGCATTAAATAAGGGAGAGCGGCTTCTTTACTGATAAAGTACCCTTCGGACAGCAGCCTATCAAAAGCAGTCGCCTTTTTTACCATGCCCGCTCTGCTTTCTCCAGCGGGAGCCAAGCCAGTACCCGCTTGATCTCCCGATCCCATACGTCCCAGGTATGGTTGCCGGGGAATGTGCTGTATTCAATGGAAAGTTGTTTTCCAAAGTCACGTACAAAATGCTCGTTAGCGGAAAAAAGTTCGTCCTCCGTACCACAAGACACATACAGGCGGGGAACTCTGTCTGGCGCGAGCCCCTTCGCCAGATTCCACAGGTTGTTGTTTCCATCTGAAAATACCTGTTCGCTACCAAACACGTCGCACATCTCTTCCGGGCTTGTGGGGCTTGATTTCATGGGCTGAAACGCCGGGCGTAAGTCCAACGCACCGGATAGGCTGGCCGCCGCCGCGTATCGCTCCGGAAGTGAAAGGCCTATCTTCAGTGCGCCGTAACCGCCCATGGAAAGCCCCGCCACAAAACGCCTCTCCCGGCAGGTTGCCAGGGGAAACAAGGTTTCCATAGCCGCGGGTAGTTCTTGGGAGACATAAGAAAAATAGCGGGCGCCATGAGCCATATCCGTGTAAAATGAGCGGTTCACCGCCGGCATCACCACCGCCACATAATAATCCTGCGCATACTGCTCCACACTGGAATAGCGCATCCAACCCGTATGATCGTCACTCAAGCCGTGTAACAGGTAGAGCGTAGGGATAGGTTTCTTGCGTTTTCGCAGAATCTCCTCCGGGTGGGGCAACAGCACATTAACCGCGGCTTGTACCTCCAGGGTCTTGAATTGACAGTTCAGTTGGAGAAACAGCAAGGGAATTCACCTCTTTGAAAATCATCTGCCGCGGATTCATGACGCCGCCAAATCAAAACAGGATATATCTTGAGTATGACAAGATGGCAAGTATCGCAAAACAGAGCAGGCCCGGAGTGAAAAAAAGGCGGCCGGCCCGCTGCTGCCATACGGTGGCCCGGCCCCGAACGATTTGATACAAAACCCATAGAACGCTGAATATCGCCCCGGCATACGCCAGCCAACAAAGCCACTGAAGCCATTGAAACATTGCCAGGGCATAGGCGATAAGCATCAAGCCGCACACATAGGGGGCAAGCATTCGCTCAAAACGCTTTTGAAAAAACATGCATAAAAAGGCCAGCACGCATAGCAGGGAAAGCATGAACAACATTCCGGTCTTCCCTCGCTTTCATTAGCGCAATCGCCCTGCAAGCCGGGCATGTCAGGCTGCGCAATTCAACGCTATCATATTATATCGAAATAAGCAATACAAGAATATCAGCCGTTCATCGCGATTTATCCCGGAAATACCGCAGACCGCGCCCCTTGTTTTTGCAGGCTAATTCTATTATTATAAAATCAACAGCGCGAGAACGCAAAAGGGAGATATAAACCGATGACCCGGCGTGATTGCTTCACTACACAAGGAGGAGATTCCAGTGACATTTATTGAATTGGCAAAAAAACGCTACTCTGTGCGCAGTTACAAAGACACGCCCATCGATCCGGAAAAGCTGGGGCGCGTGCTTGAAGCCGGGCGCATTGCCCCCACCGCATGCAACAACCAGCCGCAACGTATTCAAGTGATCACCGATCCCTCCGATCTGGAGAAGGTCGATCAATGTACCCCCTGCCGCTTTCATGCCCCTACGGTACTGTTGATATGCTATGATAAATCCATATGCTGGACCCGGCATTTTGACGGCGTGAACAGCGGAGCCGTGGATGCTTCCATTGTTGCCACACACCTCATGCTCGCTGCGCAGGACGCGGGGCTCGGCACCTGCTGGGTAATGTACTTTGACCCGGTAAAAACAGCCGCTCTGTTTGATCTGCCCCAGAATATCGTTCCGGTGGCGTTTTTGCCCATCGGCTATCCGGCAGAAAATGCGGCACCCGCCAAACAGCATGATAGTCGTCTTGACCTGGCGGATATCTTGAGAGACAACTAAAATTAAACAGCATTGCTTCACATTTAAATAGTGTCGATAATAGTCAAGCGGGAATGGCGGATCAGCTGGAAATACATCAAATTAAACAACGGCAACGAAGGATGGCGCATTCTTTGTATGGCGGGCGGCGATGCCGCGACATCGTTAGAGAAGAAAGAACGGATTGTCGCTCGTTCGATAAATTCTGTCAATTGTCGGCATAATCCAATACTTGTATCTTTTAAAAAATGAAGTATACTAATTGCCTGGTGATGCTAAAACGATTCCAGGTAATGAAGAAAAACATGGCTGGTTTGAATATAACAGCCGCAGCATCGGCAAATGGGATAAGGAGAAAGTGGAAATGCAACCAGTTTTAAATCAAAAATACCATGGCTATACCCTCATTGCAGGCTGCGGGCGCTTGGGTGCGAACCTTGCCAATACGCTTTC
>WRHG01000029.1 GCA_009783365.1 Clostridia bacterium
AGTTCGTCGACGGCACGGAGCATCATTGGCCGCTGATCGCGCTGCATATACTGCGCGATTTGGGATGCCTCGGCAAGGAGACGGAGGAGCGGCTGATGCAGCCCAATCCGCTTGTTTTGCGCAACGATAACGGCGCCGTGGTCGGGCGGCGGGACGCGTGTTTTAAAGTGGAGATATCATATGCGAGCGGAAGCGTTATTTGAGGAATACCGCGGGGGCGTTTTGGAGTGTGTGCATTACGGCGCCTATGCCCTCGTCCATGAACGGGATGGATTGATCCGCCAAAAGGGCGATGCGGACTGGAGCTGTTTTTATCGCAGCGCGTCTAAGCCGATACAGGCGCTGCCGGTGCTTATGCGCGGGCTGCACCGCAAATATGGCTTGACGGACGAGGAAACAGCCATTCTATCCGGCTCGCACTGGGGCGACGAGGAACACGTTCGCGTTTTGGAATCGATCCTCGCAAAGGCCGGGTTGAACGAGGAACAAATGGTGATGCTGCCCGCCTATCCCGTTCGTCCGTCGCGGAAGGATGACCTTTTGAGGAAAAACGCGGCTCCGCGCAAGCTGTATCATAACTGCGCGGGGAAGCACCTGGGGCTGATGATGCTCGCGCGCGAGCTTGGGGAACCTGTGGAGTCCTATTGGCGCCGTAACAGCCGCGCTCAGCGCGAGGTGCGAAGCATGATCGCCCTTGTCAGCGAAACGCCCGAAGACCGGATCGGGGTTGGCGTAGACGGCTGCGGCGTGCCGGTGTTTGCGGTTCCGTTTCAAAACATCGCGCGCTCTTTTTTGAACCTTGCGCGGCCCGAGCGGATCAAGAACGATCGCGTCGCGCAAGCGGCCTTTGAGAATTACCGGCGGGTACATCGGCATCCCACGATGCTTGCGGGTGATGGCCTCGTCTGCTCAATCGTCGCAAAGAGCCCTGATCTGCTGGGGAAAAGCGGCGCGCTGGGCGTGTACGCGATCGGCATTCGTTCTCTGGGCATTGGCATGGCCTTGAAAATCAGCGACGGAAGCCATGCGGAATTTGAGGCGGCGGTCATCGAAACGCTGAAACACCTGGGCGTTGCCGAAGACGTCGCAGACGAGCTTTCGGAAAAATATCCGCCTGCCCTTTTTAACGGGAATCAAGAACTCGTGGGTTTTCGAAAGAGCGTCATCTTTCCGGCGGACGGATGACGCAGCGCCCGTGTACGCGCGGGCGACCGGATCTTTTTGCGCCAATATCGTCCGCCCGGCGCCGGAATGTTTTGAATGGGCCGTCTCCTACCCCTCCAGGATCCGAAGCACCCCTTGGTGCTGTTTCAGCCAATTCCGCCTCTCCCGGTAGTCGGGCGCCCATCTCTCCACCAGGGACCAAAAGGCGGGGGAGTGGTTGGGCTGGCGCAGGTGAGCGAGCTCGTGGATGATTACATATTCCGCAAGGGATGGCGGACAGAGCAGAAGAGCGGCGTTGAGCATCATTACACCCTTGCTGTTCATGCTGCCCCAGCGGGTGCGGGGTGTGGAGAAGCGCAAGGCGCTTGGCTGAAGCTCCATGGTTTCGCCTTGCCGGGCTACCAGCGGCGGAAGGAGCGCTTGCGCCTGGCCCAGAAGCCAGGCTTTCAGCGCCTTGTGAGGCGGGCTCCGGTGAGGAATCAGCAGCGTGCCGTGGTCTTCCGCGGCAACGCGCACCTCCGCCAGGCGGAGGATCAGGCTACCGCCCCGGAAGGGCAGCAGGCCCCCGTCGGCGAGGGTTGGTGCGGACGCGTCCCGGGCTCTTTGCAGCGCTTGTTTTTGCACGATCCACTGGCTCTTTTTGGCGATAAAGGCTTCGATATCCGCCGTTGGCATACGGCGGGGTGCCCGTGCCACCAGGCTGCCGTTTCTCTCCACCACCAGCGAGAGTGTACGCCGGTTCGAGCGCACCAGGGTGTAGGGCGTCCGCTTACTCATAGTTCAGCCCCGGATAGAAGCAGGCCGTCCGGATGAAGGTTGCGCCGCAGCTCTGGGCCAGGGCGCATTGGGGGCCGTTGCGGCGGATCACATCCCCCTCGAAATGGGAAACCCCCTGATCCGCCAGAAACTTCATACCTGCGGCGATCAGGGATTTTGCCAGGCCAAGGCGGCGGTAGTTGGGAAGGATGTATAGGCCCAGCAGCTTGGCTGCGCTGTTTTCCCCGGAGAAGAAGATTTCTCCCACGATCTCCCTGCCGCGGGCCAGGTACAGCGCCAAAAAGTGGGGCATGGACATGTAGCGCTGCAACAGGGGATACTGCAATACATCCAGCCGGAAGGTGTTCATACGGGTCAAAAACGCCTGCTGCTCCAGCGGAGCGGCCAGGGGGATCCGCCCCAGATCGTAGCCCATGGGCGCGCCGGGCCTGGCATTGGGCGGTGTAACTTGAACCACGTCCAGCGCGTCGTCCGCCATGAGGCCGCCGTCCATATAAAAAGACATCATGGACGCGTCCTGTATGCTTACCTGGGCAAACACCCGCGCCTTGTACTGAGGGGTCTGAATGCGCAGTTGATAAGCCCTGGCCAGCAGGGCTCCCAGCAGCATATCCCGGCCCGGGCCTTTCGAATGGAGGCTGATGAATATATTGACGGGGCGGTCCGCAAACAGGTAGGGATGATAGGTGTGGACGAGAAACCCTTCCGCCACGGGGTTGTTGGCGCTGTCCGCCACCAGAAACGCGTTCTCCGGCGGAATGCCGTTGGCCGTGCCGGCGGGGTGATAAACGCGCATGACCGCTCATCCTTTCCCGGGGTTGTGCGAAGGTCCCGCCACCCGGTTCCGTTCGCGGACCGGCGGGCTTCGTTTCAAGTATTTTACCTTATTTTGAAAACGATTGCAAGATAAGGGGAATGCCGGCTCAGTTTTTACAATCCGTTCACAGCTTTCTTGTCGATGCTTTGCTATAATGGGAGAGACGGACAAGGGAAAGGAAAGACGCGGATGATTGAGGCGCAGGGAGTAAGCAAGCGGTACGGCGCCGTGTGGGCGCTTAATGACGTGTCCCTGCGGGCGCCCGAGGGAAGCGTGGTGGGCCTGCTGGGGCAAAACGGCGCGGGGAAGACCACGCTGCTGCGCATCATGACCGGGTATCTGGCAGCCACTTCCGGACAGGTGCTTATTGGGGGGGCGGACCCGCTGCTTTCCCCCATGGAGGCTAAAAGCCGGCTTGGATATATGCCCGAACATCCTCCCCTTTATGACGAGATGACCGTATGGGAATATCTGTGCTTTGTCAGCCGTTTAAAAGGAGTGTGCCCGGGGGCGGTCAGGGATCACGTTCGGGAATTAATGGAGCTGACCGGCCTTGCGGACAGGAGGGACCGCCTGCTGGGGCATCTAAGCAAGGGATACCGGCAGCGGGCGGGGCTTGCCCAGGCCCTTAGCGGAGACCCGGAAGTGCTGATTCTGGACGAGCCGACCTCCGGGCTGGATCCGAAACAGATTACCGAGATCCGCCGGCTGATGAAGGAGTTGTCCAACCGGCGCACCATTCTGTTCTCCTCCCATATGCTCAGCGAGGTGCAGCAGCTCTGCGACCATGTGGTGATTTTGAACCGCGGGCGGGTAAAGCTGGACATGAGCCTCGGCCGGCTGGCTTCCGTGGGAGACGCGGTGCTCCTCTGCTGGATTCGGGGGCGGGGCGAGGAGTTGCTGTCCGCCCTGCGCCGGATGGCAGGCATCCGGGAGGTACGGATAGAGCCCGCTCCCGGGCCGGAGATCACCTCCGTGACCCTTGCCTTTCACGGAGCGGAGCGTCCGGAGGAGGCGCTCTTTGCGCTGCTCAGCGGCCTGGCTATGCCCATCCTGCGCCTGCAACGGCAGGAGAGTTCGTTGGAGCAGGTGTTTCTGGACGCCATTTCAGAATGATGCCGCGGCAAAGGAGAAGCAAGGGAGGGCGGATATTGCGGATTGTGTATAAGCGGGAGTTTCACGGTTTTTTTTACACCCCGGTGGGCTATGTATTCATCGGCGTGTTTCTGGGGCTTTCCGGCGCGCTGTTTTACATGAGCAACCTGCGGCCCCTCTCCGGGGAACTACTCCTCTTTCTGTCCCAGCTGACCATGCTGCTGATGCTGCTCTGTCCCATGCTGACCATGCGCCTTTGCGAGGAGCGGCAGAAAGGTACGGATCAGTTGCTGCTCACCAGCCCGGTGCCCCTGGCTGCCATCGTGTGGGGCAAGTACTTTGCGGCGGCGACTGTGCTGCTCCTGGGGGTGCTGCTCACCCATGTTTACGTGCTGGTCATCGGCCTGTTCGGGACTGTTTTCGCGGGAGAGTGGTTTGTGGGATACCTGGGCCTCACGCTCCAGGGGCTCTCCTTTTTGGCGCTGGACCTGTTGGTGGCAGGCTTTGCCGGAAACCAGGTCAGCGCGGTCATTGCCGCTTTCGCGGCCAACCTGGTTTTATGGCTTTTGGATCTGCTGGCCCGGTACGTGCCCATTGGTTTTGTAAGGGAGGCGCTGTTCTTCATAAGCCTTTACGGCCGTTATGAGCCTTTTGTCCTGGGCCAGCTCAGCTTTGCCAGCGTGCTGTTCTTCCTGACTTTCATCGCGGTATGCGTGACGGTCGCACTTCGCTGGCTGGACAGCCGGCGTTTTGCAAAGGGGGCGGGAACGTGAGCGATGGCCGCATCCGGGGAGGCGGTCTGTTGGAGAGGCTTCGTTGGATAGCCGGTTCGGCAGGCAGGAAGCTGCGGGAGCCCCGGTGGCGTCACGGAGGCCTCGGGGCAATGATGACGGCCGGGTTTGCGGCGCTTTGCATCCTTGTCAACATGGGCGTAGGCGCGCTGGAAGCGCGGTATGGCTGGCGCAGGGATTACAGCTTTAACGGGTACGCATCCACCGGCCCGGAAACCCGGGCCGCGATGGACCGGCTAACGCGGCCGGTCGCGCTGTACCTGCTCTGCCTGGGGATGGATGCGGACAGCCGGCTTTTAGAGCTATTAAGGCGATACGGGGCGCTGAACAGCCTTGTCCGGGTGGAACCCGCGGACATCGCCAAGAACCCCGGCATCCTCGCCCGTTTTCAAAGCGATCTCGGTCATGCGCCGGAGGCGGATTCCGTGATCGTGAGCTGCGAGGAAACCGGCCGCTACAAGGTGCTGGCCCAGGAGGATTTCGTAAGCTGGGCCTATCATCCCGAAAGGGGAAGATTTGAACCGGCGGGGCTGATCTACGAAAAACGGCTCACGGAGGCTATCTTATTCGTAACAGAGGCGGTTATTCCCATGATGGGCATCCTGGAGGGACATGGGGAATTGCCTGCCGCCGAGCTGGAAAATTTCACCCGCTTCCTGCGCCAGAACCAATATGACGTTAAAACCGTGACCCTGCGGTCCGAAAGCGCGCTGGATGAGGTGGATTTGCTGCTGATGGCGGGCTTGCGTAAGGATTTAAGCGGCGAAGAAGTGGGCTGGCTGGACGCCTTTGCCAAGCGCGGAGGAAGTTTTATGGTCCTGCGGGATTTCACGGATCCGTTGAACATGCCCAACTATATGGCCTTGCTGAAGAATTACGGCGTGGTTCCGCTGCCCGGGGTCGTGATGGCGGGGGAGGAGGATGCGGACAGCTACTTGGGCGAGCCCGTTTACCTGATCCCTTTTATGCGGGAAACGGATATGACCGGGCCCCTGATCGCCGGAAACATGGACTACCTGCTGCTGGCCGGAGCCGGAGCTTTCCGGGCTCCGGTAAGCAATCCGTCCCTGACCGTGGAGACGGTACTCGCAGCAGGCGAGAATGCTTATGTTCATGATTTTCAAAACGCCGCCGGAAATGCCGGCGATGGTGAAGACGGCCCGTTGCGGGGATTGGATTTCGGCGGAGAGCTGAGCCTGGCCCTCAATGCCCGGCGGATGCATCCGTCCGGGGAAATCTCCCGGATGTTCGCCATTGGCAACAGCGCTCTCTTCACGGAAGAATACATGTATCAAAGCACCTTTAACGAGGCGTTTGCCATACAGATCATGAGCCAGCTTTTGCCCCAAAAGGCCGTTTCCCTGGATATCATGGCTCGCTCCGCGTTCCATCCGGGCCTGAAAGCGGGCGGCCATACCCTTGGCCTCCTGCTGATTGTGGCCGCACCCATGGCGTCCCTTGCGGCAGCCCTCGTGGTGCTGCTGCCGCGAAAGCGGCGGTAGACCGGATTTCTCCCGGAGTCAAAGCCTATACGCAGGAGGAATCATCGTGCAGCATCCCCACAAAATGAAACGGAAGACGGGCGGAAGGAGAATGCTGCCCCCGTGGGCCTACTTGGCGGCGGCCTTTGGGCTGGCCCTCGCTTTCGCGCTGGCGCTGCCGGAGAACCGGCTCCTTTTCCCCGGCAGGAATGCCGCCAAGCCCGTCAAGCCGTCTACGTTTCAGGCCCTGAAAACCATTGATAAAAGCGGCCTGGAAAGCATTACGGTCACTCAGAGGGATAAGGAAAGCTATACGCTGCTGTACCGGGATGAACGTTTGTTCCTAAAGAGGGAGGGCGGAACGCCGGCGCTGATCAATGAGGCGTATGATCAGGAGATCGTAAGCGCGGCTACCGTCTTTGCCGTGGAGGATACCATCGCCAGGAACGCCGACGAGGTGAGGCCGTACTTGAAGGATATGGGGCTGGAACCGCCGGAGATCACCGTACGCGTCACTTCGGCGGAGGGTTGGGAGGATGTGCTTCAGCTGGGATGGCCTGTACCGGAGAGTTCCTGTTATTATTACCGGTGGTCCGGAGATCCGGGGGTGTATATGTGCGACTCCGGAATCTATGAAGCTTTTGAGATGACGCCCCAGATGCTCCTGCCTGTAGAGCAGCCCCTGCTGCAAGCAAGCCTGACGGACCGCTGCGCGATTGCCGTGCGCGGCAGGGAGCCGCTCGAAATCCTTTTTTTCATGGATCAGGGAGGCCATGTGTCGGGTACGCTCCAAAAGCCCTTCGCGTATCCGCTGGGAGAGGAGCAGGCGGCGGCGCTGCTGAGCGCCGTGGCTAATTTTCGCCTGGGCCCGATGCAGGAAGAACTGCCCGGGGCGAAAGACGCGTATGCAGGCGGACCCCTTGCGACAATCCATATTCATCAGCGCGCGGGGGCATACGCCGACGTGGATGAAAACGGCGTCCTGACTGCCCGGGAAGCCCAGGAACAAACCCTGGCCCTTACGCTGTGGGAGAAGACGGACGGCTATTTTTACGCCTGTGAATACGAGGGCCGGTTATACCATGTGAACGGCTTTTTGCTGGCGGCGTTTTTACAGGCTACGTCTGAGGGGCTCGTCACCAAGAATCCGGCGGATATGGGGGAGAACGGGGCCATAGCCTCCATTCATATCCAGGTGGAGGGCAGGGTATTGGATTTTCGTCGCGTCAGAATGGAACGGGTCCTGCCCAACAACGAGTTGGCCCTGGATGAGGACGGGAACATCCTCTACGATGTACAGACCCTCTGCAACGGGGAACCATTCAGCCACGAGGCCTTTGATCTCATGGTCGTCAATTTGGCGGCCATGGAGGTGCTGGGCTCTGTGGAGGAAGAAGACATCATAGGTTCCCGAACGCCCCGCTGGCAGATGACCATCACCACCGAGGGCGGCGCTGCCCGCATGCTGGCCGCCTACCCTATCAACGCGTTCTATGACGCCATAGCGGTGGACGGCACGGTGCGGCACGAGCTTCAGGCGGAAAGCCTGCAAATCGCCCTGGGGGATTTGCTGTAAAAAGACCGTATGAACCCTCAGGTTCCCGACGCTTGTCAAGGGACGATTTCCCGTGTATAATTATAGATGCTTTTGCAGGAATGCAGGCCGGGAAAGGTTCGGGACGAGGTGATGGCGGCCGTGTTTGGCCTTCCGATGCAGTGCAAGGAAAAAATGCTCATTACGGGCGGCGTTCCTCTGACGGGAGAGATCACCGTCAGCGGCGGGAAGAACACCTCCGTGGCGGTGATCCCCGCCACCCTGCTTTGCGACTCTCCCTGCACGATCGAGAACCTGCCTGATATAGACGATGTGCACGCGCTCATTGAAATCGTTACCCATTTAGGCGCGAAGGTGGACTATGTGCCGGGGCATCATCTGACGGTGGACCCCGCCTCGGCGGAAGGCACCCATGTGCCTTACGCCTTTACCAACCGCCTGCGGGCCAGCTACTATCTGCTGGGAGCGCTTTTGGGGAGAAACGGCCGCGCGGAGGTTGCTTATCCCGGCGGATGCGAGATCGGCAGCAGGCCCATCGACCAGCATGTAAAGGGACTGCGCGCCCTGGGCGCGGAGATTGACGAACGTCGGGGCATGGTATATGCCAAGGCTGATAAACTGAACGGCTCCGACATTTTTTTTGACATGGTGACCGTGGGCGGCACCATCAACGTGATGCTGGCCGCAGTCCGGGCGGAAGGCGCCACGATGATTTACAACGCCGCCAAGGAGCCCCATATCGTGGATTTGGCCAACTTTCTCAACAGTATGGGCGCGCGTGTAAAAGGAGCGGGAACCGACGTAATCCGCATCCAGGGACGGCAAAAACTGCACGGCGCGTCCTACGCCGTCATTCCGGACCAGATTGAAACAGGCACCTTGATGATCGCCACAGCGGCTTCCCGGGGCGATGTGGTGATTCACGGCTGCATTCCCACCCATATGGAGGCGCTTACGGCCAAACTGCTGGAAATGGGTTTTAGGGTCACCCAAAGCGACGACAGCATTCGGGTTCGGCCTCAGGGTTCGCTTCGTGCGGTTAATGTAAAAACCCAGGTATATCCCGGATTTCCCACGGACCTGCAGCAACCTATAACCGCGCTGCTGTGTACGGCTAACGGTACCTCCACCGTGTCGGAGGCTATCTTTGAGCAGCGGTTCAAGCATCTGGATGAGCTGCGCCGCATGGGGGCCAGTATCAAGCTGATGGGCCGAACTGTGCTCATTGAAGGTGTGGACGAGCTTTTTGGCGCGCCTGTTACGGTAACCGACCTGCGCGCGGGGGCCGCCCTGATTGTGGCCGGGCTTATGGCCAACGGTATCACGGAAATTTATGAAACTTCTTACATTGACCGCGGATATGAACGGATTGAGGAGAAGCTGCGCAGCTTGGGAGCGGATATCCGCCGGGAAAGACTGTAGGCCGTGGGCGCAGGGGGATGAAAGAGGGCGTTGCCCCCGCGGAAATGGGGGGTGGCCTGCCTGATCGAAAAGAAGTACTTTGACGTCCTGGGGCTTAACCCTCACGCGGACGCCCAGGAAATTCGCGCGGCTTACCGCCAGAAGGTAAAGGACTGCCACCCGGATCAATACCAGGATGCGGCCGAGCAGACGGCTGCCCAGGAGCGGCTGGTGGAGCTCAACCTGGCTTATGAAGAGGCGTTGAAGGTTGCTTTCCGGCATCATGTGGGGTTTCATTACATCTCCCAGGAGGAAGCCAAGCATTTTGCCGTTCGCCTGATGGATCAGGGCAGCCTGGAAAGCGCCCTGCGTCAATTAAACCGCGCCAGCAGCCGCGACGACGGGTGGTACTATTTGCAGGGGCATATTCTGATGGGGCTCAGGCAGTATGAAAACGCGCATCAGAGCTTTCGGGAAGCGGTCCGCCGGGAGCCGGAGAACCGACGATACCGGGAAGGGGCGCTGGACGCGGCCCTGGCTATGAAAAAGAACAGGCGCCCGGGGTACCGGCTGCAAAACTGGTTGCGGGAAGCTCTGGGAAAAGGGAGAAAGCGTTGACGGTCAGCCATTGGGCGGTATCAAGCGAAAGCGCATCTTTGAAACTGCGGATCAATGAAAAAAACAGATAAAGGATGATGAGAAATGAGTAAAAAAGGAATTGCCCTGCTTCTGTGCCTTGTTATGGCTGCAGCCGTTTTTACGGCGTCGGCGGAAGCCGATAAAGCCGGGGAAGGTGTGAAAGTGGCTCTTTGCATCGCCAATACCCTGGGTGACAAAGGTTTCTACGACAGCGCCTACGAGAGCCTCGAGAGGCTGGAGGCGGATTTTGGCGTGACGGGAAGCGTTGTGGAATGTGCCAGCGACGCCAGCAGGTACCAGCCGGCTCTGGTGGACGCCGCGGAGAAGAACGACATCGTGGTGGCTGTGGGTTGGGAGTTTTGGGACGGCCTCAGCGAGGTGGTCCCGGAAATGCCCGAAACCATGTTCATCTTCGTGGACAATGGGTTGGACGGCGTGGGGGACAACCTGCTTTCCATCACCTATGCGGAGAATGAAGGGAGTTTCCTGGCGGGTTACATCGCCATGAAGCTGTCCAAAACCGGCAAGGTGGGTGTGGTCGGCGGCGAAGACAGCGAGACCATCAATAATTTTATCGTGGGTTACCGGCAGGGCGGCCTGTTTGCCCGGGCGGACGGCCAGGTGCTGGATCCCATTTACACAAATGATTACGAGGCGCCGGACAAGGGCAAGGAAGCCGCCCTGGCCCTGTATGATAAAGGCGCGGACGTGGTGTTCCAAGTTGCGGGCAAGACCGGCCTCGGTGTCTTTGAAGCCGCGGTTGAAACCGGAAATTACGCCATCGGCGTGGACAGCGACCAGAAGTACCTGTATCCGGATGTGATCCTGTGCTCCATGCTCAAGCGCGTGGGAGACAGCGTTTACGCGGTCATCGGCGCGTACCTGGCGGACGGTGTCTTTGAAGGCGGCGCTGTCTGGGACGCGGATATGACCACCGGCTTCATCGATATCGGCTATGGAGACGAAGCCATGGCCCAGCAGGTCACCCCGGAGCTAAAAGCCGAGGTGGAAGCGCTGAAAGAGCGGATCATCAGCGGGGAAATCACGGTGGAATCCACAAGATAAGCTCCGGCAGGGGGAAGCGCGGGGAAGCAAGATGCCGGCCCACGATCGTGAAGCGGAGGCGTCCCCTTTGCTTCGCCTTTGCATCGTCCGTACAGACGCAAGGCCACACCCGGCCCAAACGAGCATAAGGCCCGAGGCGCAGGCCCCGGTATAGAAATGAGGTCGGCCCATGCCCCCCCCCATCGTTGTGTTTTCCCACGTCAGCATGCAATACCCGGGCGTGCTGGCGGTGGATGACGTGAGCCTCTCCATTAGGCAGGGAGAGGTCTTTGCGTTGGTGGGTGAAAACGGAGCGGGTAAAAGCACGCTGATGAATATGCTCTATGGACTGGTGGAACCCACCCTGGGTGAAATTACCGTCAGGGGGCAAAAAGCCGGTTGCCGGCCCCGGCAGGCTATGGATATGGGGGTTAGCATGGTGCATCAGCACTTCAAGCTGGTGCCCAGCTTTACCGTGGCCCAAAACGTCCTGCTGGGCCGCGAACCCCGGAAAGGCGGCCTGCTCTATGACGGCGCCCGGGCGAATGCACTGGTGCGCGAATTGGCGGACCGGTACGGCTTGGCGGTGAACCCTGCGGATGTGGTGGGTGAACTCTCCGTGGGTCTGCAGCAGCGGGTGGAGATCTTAAAAGCGCTCCGGCAGGGGGCTGACGTATTGATTTTGGATGAACCAACCGCCGTACTGACCCCCCAGGAAGCTGAGGAGCTGTTTCAGGTGGTACGGCGGATGGTGGCGGATAGGCGAATGACGGTGATCCTCATTACCCACAAGCTGCCCGAGGTAATGCGGGCCAGCGATCGGGTAGGGGTGATGAAGCGGGGCAGGCTGGTGGCTGTGCTGGATACACGCGCCACCGGGGAGATGGAAATCGCTTCGCTGATGGTGGGGCGGGAAATGCCGGCTGAGATGATCCTTCCGCTGACCTCCTCGGCCCCGTCGGCTTCGGCGGAGGAAGCGGCCACGGGCCGTCCTGTCTCCGGGGAGGCTGGCGGTACGCCCGCCGCGTTCGCGGCAGGCGATGCAAAAGAGCGTTCAACACCCGTAATTCCCTTGCGAATTGAAGGGCTTCAGGCTCTCGGCGACCGTGGGTTTCCTGCCCTCCGGGGCGTGGAACTGTCAGTGCGCGCCGGGGAGATTGTTGGGATTTGCGGTGTGGAAGGCAACGGACAAACGGAGCTGGCGGAATGCATCCTTGGCATGAGGGCTTATCGGGGAAGCATTTTGGTCGGCGGGAAGGACGTGAGCCGCCTGACCTCGGGAGAGATCCGGCGCTTGGGCGTGAGTTTTGTGCCGGAAGACCGTTTGCGGACCGGTCTTGACACCCGGGCCAGCGTGATGGAAAACCTTCTGCTGGGCAGGCAGCGCGAACCCGCTTTCAACGCCCTGGGCCTGTACCTGCGCCGGGGCAGGGTAAGGCGCTATGCCCGGGAACGGGTCCGGGAGTTCGATATCCGTTCCGCCGGTGTAGATGAGCCTGTGGGGGCCCTGTCCGGCGGTAATATGCAAAAAACGGTCATCGCCCGGGAGTTTAGCTTTGGCGCGTCCCTTCTCATCATCAGCCAGCCCACGCGCGGGGTGGACATCGGAGCCACCCGGTTCATCCACAGGCGCATTATGGAAGAGCGGGACAGGGGCTGCGCCATCCTGCTGATCAGCGCGGATCTGGACGAACTCTTCCACTTGTGCGACCGGTTGGCAGCCCTCTTCAAGGGACAGGTGACGGCCTGCTTCGCGGCCAATGCCGTCACCAGGGAGGAGATCGGCTATGCCATGACCGGCGGCGGTCAGAAGGAAGGAGCCTGCTTACCATGAACACAGGCTTTTTGCAGAGCGTACGCGCCCTGATCAGCCTCAGGCCGGCTCAGCGCCTCCGGCGGGATTACCTGTTTTCTCTGCTGATTGCGATTCTACTGGCTTTTTTGATGGGCTTTGGAATCATGCGGCTCTGCGGTTTTGACCCGGTGAAGGCCTACCAGGCTCTGTTTCAAGGGGCCCTGGGCACCCGGCGAGCCTTCGCGAATACCCTTGCCAAGACCGCTACCCTCTGCCTGACCGGCTTGGCGATGTCCGTAGCGGCCAAAGCGGGCATGTTCAACGTGGGAGGCGAGGGCCAGCTCTACCTGGGGGCCATGGCCGCCGCCTTGGTGGGGGCCGGGACGGCGGCCGCGCCCCCATGGCTGACGGTGGCGCTCTCCCTGGCCGCGGCGCTGCTGGCCGGCGCCCTCTATGCCCTCCTTCCCGCCTGGCTGAAGGTCAAATGGCATGTGAACGAGGTGATCACTACCATCATGTTAAACTCTGCCGCCATTTACCTGTGCAGCTTTCTGGCCAACGGACCCCTGAAAACGAGCGAACGGGGCATTGCGACGGGTACGGACAGCATTGCGGCGGGAGCGGGCTTCACGCCGCTGGTCCGCCTGTCAAACCTGAATACCGGGGTGTTCTTCGCCGCCGCCGCCGCGTTTTTGATCTGGTATTTAATGAGCCGCTCCGTCACGGGCTTTGAGATGAAGCTCACCGGTGAGAACGACCGTTTCGCTCGGTATGGAGGGATTCCCGCAGGCAAGCTCATGCTCTGGTCCATGGCCATCAGCGGCGCTGTTTGCGGCCTGGTGGGGATGCTGGAAGTGTTCGGTTTGCACAAGCGTTTCCTGGTGACCGTCAGCAGCGGGTTTTATTTTGACGGTATGCTGGTGGCAATGATTATGCGGTACAATCCATTGGGCACGATTTTGATGAGCTTTTTCTTTGCCATGCTCAACATCGGCAGTAAATCCATGGAGTTAAACGCGGGGGTCAGCAGCGAGCTGATTCTCATCATCCAGTCCATCATCATATTCTTCATGGCGGCGGAAGGGGGCATCCGCCGGGCAATGAGCCAAAGAGCCGCCCGCCGGAAAGCCCGGTTCCCGGCAAGCCGGATGGGAAGGAGGGAACCGCGGTGAGCGATTTCTTTTCTATCCTCCTGCTTCAAAACACCCTGCGCACCGCCACCCCTGTGGTGCTGGCCGCTTTAGGCTGCCTGCTGACCCAGCATGTGAACATTACCAACATCGGCGTCGAGGGCATGATGCTGATCGGATCCTTTTTTGCCGTACTGGGCAGCACATTAACAGGCAGCTGGCTTGGAGGGCTTCTGTTCGCTCTGGCCCTGGGCGTTCTGCTGGGTCTGTTCTACTATGTTTTTGTTATCCGTTTTGGCAGCGACGAGTTTATCATTGGCGTGGCGCTGAACATCTTTGCAGCCGGGTTAACGGTATTTCTGCTCAGAACCCTGCTTCATCAAAAGGGTTCCTTCTCCGGCCCGGGCATCGTTCCCCTCCCCAGGCTGGTTTTCCCCACCCTCCAGGGCATCCCCGTACTGGGGCCCCTGCTCAGCGGCAATACCCTGCTGGTATATGTAAGCTGGTTGCTTGTGCCCCTCCTGTGGGTGATGATCTACAAAACCCCCCTGGGCCTTCACCTGCGGGCTGCCGGAGAACAGCCGGAAGCCCTGCGGGTTGCCGGAAAAAACCCCGATCTCCTCAAATGCCTCGCCAGCGTCCTCTGTGGCATTCTCTGTTGCCTTGCAGGGGCTCACCTTTCCCTGGGATATTTGACCTTGTTCACCGAGAACATGAGCGCTTCCCGCGGATATGTGGCCTTCGCCTGCTGCATCTTTGGCCGGGGCAACCCCCCGCGGGTTTTTTTGGCCGCGCTGTTGTTCGGCTTTATCGACGCCCTGGGTCTGCGCCTGCAAAAGTATATCTCCAGCGACATCACCGGCATGGCTCCCTACGTGGTAACCGTGGTAATGATGGTGGCAG
>WRHG01000030.1 GCA_009783365.1 Clostridia bacterium
TTTTGGGCGGCCGCAAATGCGCGGGGATTCTCTGTGAAACGGTTGCGGACGGAGACGGGCTCCGGTATATTGTCATGGGCGCCGGCGTGAACGTAAGCCAGCGGATTTTCAAGGGGGAACTGCGGGAAAAGGCAACATCCCTATGGATTGCGGCCAGGGCCGGGACGCCGGGTTTGCTTCCCCCCCGGACTGACGCCCCGAAACCACTACCCGTTTCAGCAAGGTCCGTCTCCGAATCATGCCCGGGTGAAGGCGACCATAAAAGGCCGCCCTGCGGCTTTCCGGACCGCCAAACGCTTTTGCTGGCTTACCTGCTGCGTATGGAGGCGGCGGTGGAAGCCGTGGAACTGGCGGGCCTGGACGGGATTCTGGCTGAGTATGCCCGCCGGTCGGTCACCCTGGGCGGGCGGGTTCGGGTGGAGGAGGCGGGCAAGGCCTTTACGGGCATCGCGGAAGGGCTGGACGAAACGGGCGCGTTATTGGTAAGAGAGACGGCGGGAAGCCCCCGTGACGGCAGTCAGGATGGGCCTGAGCCTGCAGGCTTCGATGAAAGAGCCGCCCCGCGCCCCCATGCGAAAGGAGCCGCAGGCCCCGGCCTGCGCAGGGTACTCAGCGGAGATGTATCGGTCAGAGGAGTGATGGGATATGTTGAAACCAAAGTATGAAGGAGCCATTACGGAGGTGCGCGGCATCCGCGTGGGACAGGCGGAGGACCGCCGGGGACGAACCGGGGTCACCGTGGTGCTATGCAGCCGGGAGGGCGCTGTGCTGGGCGCGGATGTGCGCGGCGCGGCCCCGGGCACCCGGGAAACGGATTTGGCCCAGCCCGGCTGCGCGGTGGAAACAGCCAACGCGGTGGTGCTGGCGGGCGGCAGCGCTTTTGGTTTGGCGGCCGCCACAGGGGTTATGGACTTTTTGGAGCAGAACGACGTTGGGCTTGAAACGGGCGTCTGCAGAGTACCCATCGTGCCCGCCGCCGTACTTTTCGACCTGGCGGTGGGAGAATTCCGCGCCAGACCGGACGCGGCCATGGGGATGGAGGCCTGCAAACGAGCCGCCAAGCATGTGGACCAGGGCGTTTATGGCGCGGGCACGGGCGCCACGGTGGGCAAGCTGGCGCCCGGCGGCATTCCGGCGCCGGGGGGCGTGGGGACAGCCAGCCTTACATTGGCCTGCGGCGTTACCGTGGGCGCAATCGCAGCCGTAAATGCTTGCGGAGACGTATACGACCCCCATACGGGCAGGATGCTGGCCTGCGGCAGGTTGTCCGACGGTACGCCCATTGCCAGCGAAAGCCTGCTCTTTGGCGCAATGCCCGCTCCGGAGCTGTTGAAATTCCCGGGACCCGGCCAGAACACCACCCTGGTGGTGGTGGCTACGGACGCGACGCTCACCAAGGCTCAAGCGGGCCGGCTGGCTACTTGCGCCCATGACGGCCTGGCCCGGACCATCCGCCCGGCGCATACGCAGATGGATGGAGATACGGTTTTTGCCCTGGCCACAGGCCGGGCGGACGCGGAGGTGAACTTTGTGCAGCTATGCGCCGCCGCCGCGGAGGCGACCGCCCGGGCCATCTGCAACGGGGTGCTGATGGGGGGCTCCGCGTGATCGGCTTGGGGATTGACCTGTGCGCCATCGCCCGCGCGGAGCGTCTGCTGGCGAAGGATGGAGGATTCTTACGGCGTTATTTTACAGAGGACGAACAAGCTTACCTGAAGGCCCGGGGCAATATGGCGGCCCAGAGCTTGGCCGCCATGTTCGCCGCCAAGGAAGCGCTGCTGAAAGCCATGGGCCTGGGCCTGGGCAGCGGCGTGGAACTGCGGGACATCTCCGTATCGCATGACCAAAACGGCCGCCCTTTTTATACACTGACCGGCAAGGCGGCGGAGAAGATGGCTGCCATGGGCGCTAAAGAAGCCCTGGTAAGCCTCACCCACGAAGATGGCATGGCCGCGGCCATGGCGGTCATTCAATAAGGAGAGCAAGATGCTGCGAACCATATCCCCCCAGGAAATGAAGCGCGTGGAAAGCCGGGTCATAGCCGAACGGGGCGTCACCGGGGAAGAGCTCATGGAGCGGGCCGCCGGGCATGTGGCGGCGGCGGCGGCGCGGCGCGTGGCGGGGAACCCCGGCCGTGTGCTATGCATTTGCGGAACGGGCAACAACGGCGGAGACGGCATGGCTGCCATGCGGCTGTTACGGGCGCGGGATTCCCGACGGCCAATTTCCTTATGGCTGCTGGAAGGCGCGCTGTCCCCGGACGCGTCGCTGCAAAGGCGACGCCTGGAGGAAGAGGCGCCGGACATAGCCCTTCAATTGATCCGTGAAGGAAACGGCTTGCCCGCCCTGCCCGCTGATACGGCCTGCGCGGTGGACGCAATTTTCGGCACCGGGCTGAGCCGGCAGGTGGCCGGGGCCGCGGCGGACCTGTGCCGCCTCATGGAACAGATTGATCGGCGGGGCATACCCGTGGTGGCGGTGGATATTCCATCCGGCCTTCACGGGGAGACGGGAGAAGTGATGGGCGCCGCGGTTCGCGCTGTGGAAACCGTAACCTTTCACCGCCCCAAAACAGGCCTGTTCCTGGGCGCAGGACCGGATCTGGCGGGCCGGATGACCGTGGCGTCCATCGGCATCAAACCGGAATGGGATGACGCGGCGGGCTTTCGGGTGGCGGAGGAGGAGGATATTCCCGCCTGGTTCCCGCCCCGGCTCCGGGACTGTCATAAGGGAAGCTTCGGCCGGGTACTGGTGCTGGCGGGCAGCCGCGGCATGGCGGGAGCGGCTGCCATTTGCGCCCTGGCGGCGCTTCGAACAGGCGCGGGCTTGGTGCGTGTAGCCTGTGCCGAGGAGATAGCGGATGTCATTCAACAACTGTGCCCCTGCGCCACTTGCGTACCCTTGCCTGCGGGCGGCGCGGCGGAGAAACCGCTGGCGGACGCCTGCGCCTGGGCGGACGCGCTGGCCATGGGGCCCGGCCTGGGTACCGGTTTCCACTCCAGCGCCTGGGTGAGCCGGGCGCTGGAGTCACTTCGGGACGAAGGCCCAAAGCCCGCCGTACTGGATGCGGATGCGCTGAATATTCTGGCGCGGAACAGCCAGTCTCATGGAGCTGCCCTGTCGCCGCGGCATGTACTGACTCCTCATCCGGCGGAGGCCGCCCGGCTGATGGGCGTACCCGTCCAAAGCGTATTGACGGACCCGCCCGGGACGGCACGGGCGCTGCAGGCCCGTTACGGGGCTTCCATTGTGCTCAAGGGCGCTTCCAGCGTACTGATATCGGGCCGGCGCGAGGGCATAAACGTCCTGGGCAGCCCCGGTATGGCCAAGGGAGGAAGCGGGGACGCCCTCACAGGCGTGCTGGCCGCGCTGCTGGCGATGCAATGCGCCGCTGCGGGTCCGAACGGTTTGGATGTTTTCCAGGCAATACAAGCGGGAACGGCCCTACATGGACTGGCGGGGCGCGCGGCTGCCGCGGTCTTCGGCGAGCGGGGCATGCTGGCCACGGACTTATGCGACCGGTTGGGGCTGGCGGCAAGCCGGCTCTGCGGGTCATGACGACCGGCTGTATGTATTACGCCATGCGGATTCGCCAGAATTGCATACCACTTCCGTGTATCGCAGCCAAATACCGACAAATCCGTCTTGACCAGCCGCAGCGCAACTTCCCCGACGAAGCCAAACACAATCTGAATATGCTGAACGCTCTCACCCGCTGACTTTCCTTTCAAAAAATTCTTTTCAAAAAGCCTTGCTTATGACGCAAGGTGATGAATTAAAATGCTTACAAGGAGGTCACCGGTATGGGAAAAACCCGGGCGATACCGCAAGGCTCCATGACGGTAGGGCAGGTTGCGAAAAAGATGAACACCACTGTCCGTTCCTTGCAGTATTATGATAAAGAGGGCGTATTGCCGCCGTCGGGGCAGAGTGAGGGCGGGCGCAGGCTGTACTCCGGCAAGGACATCGTACGGCTTCACCAGATACAGGCGATGAAATACCTGGGCTTTTCGCTGAACGACATCAAAACCCGCCTAGTTGCCCTGGATACCCCCACGGATGTTTCCAATGCGCTGGCAGAACAGGCGCGCTCGATCCGGGAGAAAATTGCAGTACTGTCCGAGATCTTGGAGTCCGTCGAAAAACTTAAGGCTGAGACGCTGCAGATGGAAACGGTGGATTGGGGGAAATATGCCGATATTGTCGCCAACCTGCAAATGAAAAATGAATGGTACGGGTTGATTAAGCATTTCGATGAAAAGGTGCTTCACCATTACCGCAGCCGGTTCGATAGGGAGGGCGGCGCGAAGATCGTTAACGCAATGAAGCGGATTTGCGGCGAGGCCGCCGGACTGCAGCAAGCCGGAATTCCTCCCGACAGCGAACAAGGCCAGGCGATCGGCAAGGCATGGTGGGATATGGTAACGGAATTCACAGGCGGCGATGCAAGCCTGCAATCCCATTTAATGGAGCTCTATGAAAGCCGGGACGGCTTGAGCGGCAGCTGGAAGAAGCAATGGGAACGCGTGGAAGGGTTTATCACGGCAGCGTTGGAAATGTATCTGACAAATCTTGGATGCGATCCGTCGAAAGGAGAACCCCCATGATCCAAATGAACAATATCGCAAAACGGTTCGGCACACAGACCGTACTGTCAGACGTGACCTTTGAGGTAAAGAAGAAAGAGATTTTCGGATTGCTGGGCCCGTCCGGCGCAGGCAAGACGACCATCATCAACATCCTTACCAACCAACTTGACCCGGACGGCGGAAGCCGCCAAATCGAGGTAAAACCCTTTGAAACAGGACTGATGCTGGACGAAGACGGGCTATATATCCGTTTGAATTGTTTAGACAATTTGAAGGTCTTTACCGGTATTTATGGAATACCGCGAAGAAAGGCAATGGAAGCGCTTCAAAAAGTTGGGCTTGAGCACGCAGCTAAAAAAACGGTAAGCGCGCTGTCAAAAGGCATGCGGCAGCGGCTGGCGTTGGCAAGAGCCATTTTGCACGAGCCAAAAGTATTGTTTCTGGATGAGCCGACAAGCGGGCTTGATCCCGGAACGGCCAGAGGCATCCATAAACTAATACGCAGCCTCCGGGAAAACGGCGCCACCGTATTTCTGACCACGCACAACATGGAGGAGGCGGTTAAGCTCTGTGACCGCGTAATTTTGCTGCACAAGGGCAATATTGTTGAACAAGGTTCCCCGGTGGATATATGCGAGCGCCATCACGCTATCAAGACGGTACCGGACCTGGAAGCGGTGTTCATCAAGAAAACGGGGGTGGAATTGGAATGAGAAGCGTAAGCGCCATCTTCATGAAACAAGCGCGGGATATGATTAAAAACCGCGCTGTGCTGATTGAAATCATCGTTTTCCCCGTCCTGGCGTTTGTTCTGACGGAACTGGTAGCGAAGCCGGATGAAACCATACCCAACAGCATGTTCACCATCATGTTCGCGTCGATTTTCACGGGCATGATTTTACTGATGAGATCAGCGGGAACCATTGCCGAGGACAGGGAGCATAAAAGCCTGCGCTTCCTCGTAATGGCAGGCGTAAAGCCCCATGAGTACCTGCTGGGCAGCGGGGGCGTTATTTTGGTCACAGGCGCGGTTGTGTCGGCGGTGTTCGGTGTTTTAGGCGGTTTTTCCGGCGCCGCGTTGGAGATATTCATGGCTGTGATGATGCTCAGCACAGTGGCGTCCATGCTGCTGGGCGCGGTTATTGGAATCCTCTCAAAGAACCAGCAGGCCGCAAGCGGATTGGGTATGCCCATCGCGATGATCCTCGGCTTTTCTCCGATGATCGCGATGTTCAACGAAACGGCCAAAAAAATCTTCGCCATCTTTTATACCATGCAGGTTGACTTGGTTGTGAGTGATTTTTCCGCCGACTTAACGAAGCCGTTTGTGATTATATTGGCGAATATCGCAGTGCTGCTGGTATTGTTTATCCTGGCATACAAGAAAAAAGGACTGCGGGATTAGACCGGCGTTGTCAAGGCAATACCAGGTTTCAGCGGTTTGCGGCTCAGGCATGGCGTCATTGGAGAACCGGAATGATAAGCAGCCATTATGAAAGGGCGGAACGGCAATGAAAAATACCTTTACAGCAAAAATCGAACTCTTTGAGCGTGAAAAGGGCTGGTATTATGTTTCCGTACCGACAGCGCTAAGCAAGCCCCTTGAACATCTTGCAGACCGGGGGTTAATTGCGATCAAAGCGATCGTCGGCAATACGAGTTGGCCAACATCATTATTGCCGATGGGAAACGGAACGCATTTCATCGCCTTACCCGCAAAAGTACGCTCCAAAGAAAATCTGTCGCTCGGCGCGAACGTTTCGGTCTCATTTGAAACGAGGACGCGAAAAAGCAAATAGGGAATTGGTCCGATGAAAAATCGTTACCGGCTGTAATGATCTTTCAAATACCTGAAAATACGGGCCGCGATCGGCGCGGCTACGGTACCGCCGTTGCCGCCGCCTTCCACCATCACACAGCACGCATAAGGAAGGGCTGGATCCGCAATGTATCCCGCAAACCAGGCGTGAGTAACCGCTTTCCCGCCTATGGCGCCCTCCGCGCTGCCGGTCTTGCCCGCAACGGTGATCCCCTTTACGCCGGCGGCGGTACCGGAGCCTTTTGCCACCACGTTCTTCATATACCCATCCAGGATTGACGCCGTGCTTTGGGAACATACCTGGGTATATTGCTTCGGGCTGAAACGAAGCCGCACAACCCCGGCGGGACTCTGCACCTTCCCCAGCAGGCGCGGCTCCATCATGACGCCCCTGTTGGCTATGGAAGCCGCCACCATGCACATATGCAAAGGCGTTGCCGCTACCTGGCTTTGCCCTACGCCACTCCAGGCCACCTCAAACTCATTGCGGTTCCGGGTAGGAAAATGGCTGTTTTCCACCACGAAATCCCGAAAGAGAAAATTGTCGTTAAAACCGAAGCTTTCGGCAGTTCTGCGCAGCGCCGTGTCGCCCAGCAGCAGGGCGCATTGGGCAAAGGCGTTGTTGCAACTCACGGTAAAGGCTCTCTCCAGCGTGATTTTACCATGCTTGGCCATCCCAAAATCGGTGACCACCCGGTTCAACACCTGGGTGGCCCCGGTGCATTCAAAAGTATGGGCGGCGGCGTCCGCCACATTTTGCAAAACCGCGGCGGCGGTTATGATCTTGAACGTGGAACCCGGTGGCAAGGTGCCTTGCAGCGCACGGTTCCAGAAGGGATGCAGCGGATCGGCGCGAACCTGGTCGTTGACGCTGGCGGGGTCGAACACCGGCAGGCTAACCAGGGCCAGCACCTCGCCCGTCCGGTAGTTCATAACCACCGCCGCTCCGGCCTTATCATGGGCCGGCCCGCTGGCGCTAAAAGCGTTCGTGATATCCGTGCAAAGGGCGCTGTCCACGGTGAGGGTCACGTTATCCCCACGGCGGGTCTCACCTTTCAGCAGGGAACTCACCCGCTCCGTCAGGGATGTTTCAAAGCCCAGTAAGTACGCGGACTGAAAGGAATCCACGCCGTTGGCAATGTTGCCCTCCTCGTCGCCCACCAGGTGCACCACAGCCTTGCGGCTTGCCATGTCGCTTTGGTAGACCCGATCTCCGTTCCTGTTGGTGGAAGCCAGGATCACGCCCCAGCGGTCGATAATATCCCCCTTTACCACGGTGCGCCTGGCGGACTGATTGCGGGTATTCCTGGCGCTGCTGAACCAGCGGCTGCCATAGACGGTAACGGAATATACCCCATACGCGCTGGACATCAGCAGCAAGCCGACGATAACCAGCGTCAGCAGGTGAAAACGGACGCGTTGCTGTTTCACGGGAAATCCCTCCCTGTGCGGGTAAACGCTGATTTTCTAGGCCTCCGGCAGCATTCCCTCCTCCCGGAAGGAACGGCTGATTTCATAATCGTAGGCCAGATCATCCTGATTAATGCTCGCCACCCCCTGCAGGAGGCCGATGATGCCCAGGCAGCTTACCATGGAGGTGCCGCCGTAGCTTACAAAGGGCATAGTGACGCCCGTGAGGGGGATCAGTTTCAACACGCCGCCGATGATGACGAAGGTCTGAACGCCGAGCATAACGGTGCAGCCCATAGCCAGCAGGGAGTGAAAGCCGCTGCGGGCGGAGGCGGCGATGGAAGCGCCGCGTATAATAAGAATCACATACATCACCAGCACCAAAATACCGAAGATGATGCCAAACTGTTCACAAATCACGGCAAAGATACAATCCGTGAAGTACACAGGAATAACGCGGGGCGCGCCAAGGCCCAGCCCCACGCCGAAAAGGCCGCCGGAAGCGATGGCCATGAGCATCTGCACGATTTGATAACCGGAGGTTTCATAATGAATCCAGGGATTGCGCCAAATGGCTACCCGCTGCTTCACATGAGCGAACATCTGATAGCCCAGGACCGCCCCGCCCATACCGCCCAATACGCCAAGGCCCGTCAGGGGAAGGTTCCCCGTGGAGGAATAGAATAAAAGCAGGGCGGCGGCATAGTATATAAGCGCGGTACCCATATCCCGCTGCAGCATCAGCACTCCCAGGCAAAACAAGGTGAACAGCAGCCAGGGAACCGCCCTGCGCTCGCTCAAATAATAGCTGAGGACGAGCAGCAGCGCCAATTTTACCACTTCGCTGGGCTGTATGCTGATCCCGCCGATCGAAATCCAGTTAAAAGCTCCATTTTGTTCCGTACCGATAGCCAACGGCAGTGCCAGCAGCAACCCGGAACCAAGCATAATCAGGGAAATGAGGAATTTCCACCGCCGCACATACCGCACCAGCAGGATGCAAGCCAACATAGCCAGGATGCCCGCGCCGTAAAAGACGGCTTGCTGAAGCCCGCGGGCAGTGCCCGCATCCTGATCGGTGGAATAAAGGATCAGCACGCCAAGGCCGCACAGGAAGTTTGCGATGGCCAGCAACAGCTTGTCCGCAGGGAAAAAGCGGGGCAGCCACATGGTAGCGATGTAAATCAGCACAGGCACAGCCGCCGTCAGGACAATGCCCCGCCAGTGAATGGAGTCCCTCACGGAAACCAGCAGGAACGCGCTGAAGAAAAACAGCATGATCACCGAAACCAGCCTGCGGTCAGGCCTGCGCCGGATGGCACGGGAACGCCTGCTCATCGTTTTCCCCCTCTCCCCAAAAACCGGTCCCACAAAACCTGCTTGGCGCGTTCCGCCTCGTCCGGCCCCACGTAAAGGCTTTTGGGAGGCTCATCCGCATCCTCTGCATCCTCCGCATCCTCGTCCGCCAGCTCCTCATCCAAAATATCTTCCTCCAAGCCCATGTCCCGTGGCCAATCAAAAACAGCGGGGTATCCGTCCGCCTGTACGTCCTGAAAGGATTCTCCCTCCTCAAATCCGATGTCCGCGCCCTCTTCCCGCTCAACCGATCCCTCCGCCCCGCCCTCCCCCGCGAAACCGCGGGAGGCTTCCAAGGGGTCGGGACAGGAAAGGGCGCCCATTCCGTAATCCTCCGCCTCGGCTGCATAAGAAACCTCCATGCCGGATATCGGATCCCCCGTCCAGGGCCCGGCGGTTTCAAAGCCCGCGAACATCCGGAGACGCAACACCGCATCGCCAACCCTCAACTGGGATCCGTGGGCCACAAGCAATCCCTTCCGGCGGTCTTCGGCGTGCCGGTATGAAATGCCGTCCACCTCAAAGGGATGACGCCCGAAGGGCCGTGCCCGAAGCCCCGCCCCATCTTCATAGCGCAGCCATAGGTGCTTTTTGAGAACGCCTCGGACCGGTACGCACAGATCGCAGCCGCGCACCGTACCCAGCACGCCTTCCCGGGGGACCGGAAGCGCCGTGCCCATGGGCAGGTCAACGTTGCCCAATTGGACCATAAATTCACCCACATACCCTGCATCGGGAAGCAGCCGCAGCCGCTTTTTACGGCGCCTGCGGTCCCGCGCCAGCCAGCGGTAGCTGCGCCATGCGATCATCGCCATCAGAAAGATGAACCAATAGCGCGCGCCCTGGGAAACCACCTCATAGATTTCGCGGGGCATGAATGCCCTCCTTTCCCGAGGGTCCAGGAAAGAATCGTGGAATCGCGCCGCCCGGCTTTGCCGGATGCGCGGTTCGTTTGCGCGTCAGCGCAACCATCACCCGGAAGGGGGTGCGAAAGGAATTCCGCCTCCCCTTCGCGACGCTATTCCCGGTCCCGTGCCTTGGCGTCCTCCAAAAACTTTTCCAGTTTCCGCTTCACGCGCTGCAGCGCGTTGTCGATGGATTTCACATGCCGGCCCAGCTTATCCGCAATTTCCTGGTAGCTCTTGCCGTCCAGGTAGGCGTTTAGCACGTCCTGCTCCAGCCCGGAGAGCACCTGGTCCATCCGATCCCGAATGGATACCAGGTCCTCGCGGCCGATGATCAGCTCCTCCGGGTTCTGCGTCCGGCCCTCTACAATTACGTCCATAAGGGTCCGGTCGCTTTCGTCATCGTAGATGGGCTTGTTAAGGGACACATAACTGTTGAGCGGCACATGCTTTTGCCGGGTAGCGGTCTTGATGGCGGTGATGATCTGCCTGGTGATGCATAGTTCAGCAAAGGCCCTGAAGCTGCTTAAGCGGCCGGGCTGGTAATCCCGGACGGCCTTAAAAAGACCGATCATTCCTTCCTGCACGATGTCCTCATGATCCGCGCCGATAAGAAAGTAGCTGCGCGCCTTGTTTCGCACGAAATTTTTGTGTTTGCTCAACAAGTAGTCCAGGGCGTCGCTGTCACCTTTCTGGGCGATTGCCACCACGCTTTCATCCGTCATCGACAGGTAGGGCAGGTGCACGTTGGATGCCCAGGAAGGTTCGTTTCGAACCTCCGCCCCGGTGCAGTCCTCCTCGTCATCCCGGATCTCCGAATCGCCGGTTGTTTCCGAAAATTCAACCGGCTCCGTTTCTTCGCGGGGAAGAGGAAAACCCTCGGCATCGAAGGGCGGTTCAGGATTGCGCAGGGTTGTCATGAATGTGGTCCTACCTTACTATGTTTTTTGGCGGCGAAGACGCTCCAGCCTGGCATACTGTTCCTCATTCAGGGCGGCCCGCATCACGCTTCCCTCCGGGACGGGCTGAGACCTGTGGCAAGCCTGGCCGCGATTCCGCTCGGCGCTGAGTTCTCCCAGCAACTCCCGGGCGCTGAGCCTCGTGGCGCCCCGGCCCAGAATAAGTACCTGCTCCACCCTATCGCTGGTGGCTACGCGCGCTTCCCGGAAGCGGGGCAGAGCGCCGCACATGCGCTCAATATACTGGTCGGCGGTTTCCCCATGCCGGGTGTACACCAGCGTAACAAGGCCGCGCCGCTCTATACTTCGCACGGGTCTGTCAGCCTTATGGCCGTCAAAGACAAGCCATACCTCCTGGTCCGTATACCCGGCGTAATCCTCCAAAAGGCGCGCCAGACGGTCGCGGCACTCGTCGATGGGCCAGCCCTGCCGCTGGGCCTCGCCCCAAGCGCCGATAACGTTGTAACCATCCACATACAAAAGGGATTTCATGATTCACCTGGCGCGCAGAGCCGCGTACAGAAGCACCCCCGCCGCCACGGAGGCGTTTAGGCTGTCCACCTTGCCCCGTACGGGCAGCGTCAGCCGCCTGTCGCAGTTTTCCAGTACCAGGCGGCTCACACCCTCGCCCTCGGCTCCGATCACAATAGCCAGCGGGCCGCTCATATCCGCAGCCGCATAGTCCTCCCCATCCATGTGCGCCGCATATACCCAGATCCCCTGCTTTTGAAGCTGTGCGACGGTTTGGGTCAAATTGACGACACGGGCAACCGGCAAGTATTCCACTGCGCCGGCGCTGGCGCGAATCGCCGCGGGGGTGAGGCCCACGGCCCGGCGTTCCTGTACGATAACCCCATGCGCGCCCGCGCATTCGGCAGTGCGGATGATGGCGCCCAGGTTATGGGGATCGGTAATGCCGTCCAGCAGTACCAAAAAAGGCGCTTCTTCCCGCGTTTTGGCAATGGCCAGCATCTCTTCGAGGGTGCTGTACTGGTACGCGGAAGCGAAAGCCAGCAAGCCCTGGTGGTGGGGCGTCACGGCATCCAACCGCGCCCGGTCCACCACCTGCACGGGGATATGCCTATCCTTGGCTTTTTGGACAATTTCCCGGGCGGAACCGGAAAGTTCGCCCCGCGCCACCAGCAGCTTTTCAATATCACGCCCGCTCCGGAGCGCTTCCCGAATGGGATTGCGGCCACTGAGCAGGTTCTCCGGAGGAATGGCATCCGCCTTTTCGAATTGATAAGGCCTGCCCGCCGCACTCCCCGCCGCGGGCCGCTTCCGTCCGTACTCGCCGGCAGCCGGCCTTTCCTCCGCAAAACGCCCGTTGGGCCTATCCTGATAAGGCCTGCCCGCCGCACTCCCCGCCGCGGGCCGCTTCCGTCCGTATTCGCCGGCAGCCGCCCCGGCGTGCCGGTAGCGGGAACCCTCATCCTCAAAGCCGCCTTTATGCTCCGCCTCCCGGCGTTTTTGCACCCTGCTCTTCATGTTCCGGTCCCGATAAAAAGCCATGGTTCTATCTCCGTTCCTCTTGATTGCGCAGGCCGGCGTCCACGCCCGAACTCACTTGCCCCGGCGCGGCTTTAGCGCTGTTTTCTATCCAATCGCGCCTTACCCTTCTCATTTCTCCTGACAATCCGCAGGTTTTTTTCCCCTCCGGACAGGAATGCCGCAGACAGCCGGGCCCCGCGTCCTCAAAAAGGACGGGAGCCTGCCGGTAGCATTGCTCAAACATCATGGCGGCCATCGCACGGATTTCCCACTGGGCCCGGCGGCACATGCGCAGGGCAAAGAAATGCCTCAGTTCCCGGGCATTCATGGTCATCAGCACACGGGTCTCGCAAGCGCCGGGCAGAATAAAGCGGGCGTCCTCATTGGAGGTCCCTTCCCCGCCGCCGGCCAACCGCCGCTGCCACTCTTCATACCATTGCTGCATTTGCGCCATCTGATCCTCGTAGTCGGCAACAGCCTGAGTACCCAGCGCCTTGACGGAAGGGGGAATGATATATCCAAATCCCTTATCGTAGCTAACATACCGCTGGCTTTGCACGCTGAAGCTGGCAATACGGTGACGGGTGAGTTGGGCCAGCAGCGTCCGGCTGACCCCCTCCGCCAGAAAGGTAAAGGACACGTGCTCCAGCACGCTTTCGTGGCCCATCTCCATGATTTTACGCAGGAATGCCTGTTGATCGCTCTTGGAAACCAGCCTGGAAAGCTCGTCAACATCTCCGCCCGCGTAACACAGCCTGGCGCCAAGGGCGATCAGCTCTTCGGACTGAGCGGTGTGGCGGACCATTTCCACCCGCGGAAAGCACTCCGGCATAGGACTCCTCCTGCGGCTCATATACCTGCAATGATTTCATTTTACGTCATTGGCATGGCGATGTCAAACAGTATAAGGAGCCGGCTCCATTGGCCGGACAGGTACAAATAGCCCAGAAGCGCCTCCAGCCCGGTGGCGTTTCCATAATCGACGGGATCCTGATTTTTGGGCGCGGCATGCTTGGCATGGGCATTCCGACCCCGCTGCAGCACAGCCCGTTCCTCCGGACATAGGTGTGTTATCAACCGGCTTACCGCCTGAGCCTGGGCGCCTGCGTTGACCTGGGCCACAGCCTGGCGGTGAAGGCTGCCAACCCGCTCCCGGGAGCGCAGCAGCCGGCTCCGCACCAGCAAATCCCATACGGTATCGCCTATGAAGGCCAGGGCCAGCGGATTTTTAAGCCTGGCCTCTTTAACCGGCAAAGGGTTCAAAAGCATGGGCAATTCATCCATTGACAGCCCCCTTTTCATCCATGTTCTCTCTTTGAATAGTAGCATGGGCCGGACGGCCGTTCAAGCTTACCCGCTCTTTTTTTGCAAAAATATAAAAAAATGATGACAAAGACGGAAAATCACGAAAAAATATGTATCCGCCGACCCGATTCGTTATCGAATTACCGCCCCGCTCTCCTCCGCTTCCCCTTCTCCCACAGCACCACAGCCACCATCATAACCACGGTCACCACATAGGGCGCCATGCTGGTGATGTCGCTGGAGATATATTTTTGCAGACGAAGGCCCAGGGCGCTGATGAAGCCGAACATCAGCGCCGCCAAAAACACGCGGGGCGGGCTGCCGCGGCCAAAAATGCAGCAGGCGAAAGCCACATAGCCGCGGGAGGCGCTCATGTTCTCGGTGAACATGGTCAGGTACCCCAAGGACAGATGCGCGCCCGCCAGCCCGGCAAAGAGGCCGCACAGGAACGAGGCCAGATATTTCTGCCGTTCCGGGCTGACGCCGGCGGACCGCAGGGACTGCGGGTGCTCACCCGCGGCACGAAGCCAGAAACCACGCGGGGTACAGTAAATAAACAGCCAACTGAGGAACACCAGCGCCCAGCTTCCATACACCAGCAGCGTGTTGCCGTTAAGCAGCGGG